>JAXJWW010000001.1:0-25270 GCA_036307825.1 Treponemataceae bacterium
CATTGATGTAGATAATAACTTTCAGCCTGAGTACATCACAGTTCGTGGTAGAGCAAAGATTTTAAAGGAATTACAAAAGGACGCAAAAAAATCTGATGTTGTTCTTCTCGCAAGTGATAACGACCGCGAAGGAGAGGCTATTGCTTGGCATTTAAATAATTCTTTTAAAGATAAAACAAAGGCAGAAATTCAGCGAATTGTTTTTAACGAAATCACACCTGTTGCAATTTCAGAAGCAGTAAAAAATCCTTCAGAAATTGATGAAAGCAAAGTAAACGCACAAAAAGCTCGTCGTGTTTTAGACCGTCTTGTTGGATATAATCTTTCTCCGCTTTTGTGGAAAAAAGTAAAAAACGGACTTTCAGCAGGTCGTGTTCAGTCTGTTGCTTTAAGATTGATTTGTGAACGAGAAAAAGAAGTAGAAGATTTTATTCCAGAAGAATATTGGTCTTTAGAAGCTGATTTTGCAAAGGGAAAATCTACTTTTACTGCTCAACTTGTTCAATATGCAGGAAAAAAGCCAGAACTTAAAAATGAACAACAAGTAAAAGACATTATTGAAGAAATTAAAAATTCAGAATGTACTGTTACAGAAATCAAAGAAACTGAAAAAACAATTAGACCTAAAGCTCCATTTACAACATCAAAGTTGCAACAAGCCGCTGCAAATAGATTAGGTTTTACTTCTAAAAAAACAATGCAGATTGCACAGCAACTTTACGAAGGTATCAATATTGGTTCAAATCGTGTAGGTTTGATTACTTACATGCGTACAGACTCAACTAGAATTTCACAAACAGCATTGGATGATGTTAGAAAATGGATTGGCGAAAAACATCCAGATGAACTTCCATCCGAAGCCATCGAATATTCAGTTTGTAAAAAAGCTCAAGATGCCCACGAAGCAATTCGTCCAACTTATACAACTTATACACCTGATTATGTAAAAGATTATCTTTCTAGAGATCAGTTGCGTCTTTATTCAATTATTTGGGAACGATTTGTTTCTAGTCAAATGAATAATGCAAAAACAAAAACAACAAGTGTTGATATTAAGGCAGGGGACGCAATTTTTAGAGTTTCTGGAAGTAAATTGATTAAAAAAGGATTTTACAAGGTTATAAAAGTTCTTTCTTCAAAAGAAAATACAACAGGAAATGTTCCTTCACTTAAAATTGATGAAAAACTTAATTCTCAAAAATTCTATCCTGAACAGCATTTTACACAAGGTCCTGCTCGTTATACAGATGCTTCTATCGTTAAAACTTTGGAAGAAAAAGGAATTGGTCGACCTTCAACTTATGCTCCAATTATTACTGTTTTGCTTGATAGATATTATGTTACTCGTAGTAATAAACAACTTGTTCCAACTACTTTAGGAAGAATGATTTGTAATATTTTGGTTGAATCTTTCCCTGATGTAATTAGCGATTCTTTTACAGCAGATGTAGAAAGTAAACTTGATAAAGTTGAAATTGATGAAATTGAATGGCCAAAGATGATGGGAGAATTTTTCTTTCCTTTCAAAGACCATGTTGATGAATTGATGCAAAGTTTAGAAAGTTACAAAGGAACTTTGGATGAACCTACAGATAAAATTTGTGAACTTTGCGGAAAACCAATGATGAAAAAACTTGGTCGATTTGGATTCTTCTTGGCTTGTTCTGGTTTTCCAGAATGTCATAATACGCGTTCAATTCCTTTGGCAAAATGTCCTCGTCCAAATTGTGATGGCGAAATTGTTACAAGAAAAACAAAGGGTAGAGGAAAAGAATTTTACGGATGTACAAATTATCCTGATTGTGATTTTATTAGCCACTTTAAACCTGTTAATCAAAACTGTCCAAGTTGTGGTCAGTTCTTGGTTGAGAAATATGACAAGAAAAACGGAAACTACAAAGCTTGTATCAATCCTGACTGTGATTATTTGCATACAGCAGACGAAAAAGAGGAGATGATTGCAAGTGACTCCGACGAATAGAAATCTTTTTTCTTGTATAGAAGATTTCATTGTTTATCAAAAGTCAGTACGGAATTTATCTAACAACACAGTTGAGTCATATAAAAAAAATTTGATTTACTTAAATGAATTTGTGGCTCAAAAATTTTGTGAAAAACCAGAAAATGTGTTGTTAGAAAGAATTTCCTTGCAAGAGTTGCGTTATTGCGTAGGTTGTCTTTCCAAAGATAAAAAATCCCCAGCATCAATAAATCAATTTATTGCTTCTGTAAGAACTTTTTTTGCTTATTGTAAAAAATATAATTATATAAAAACTAATCCTGCTTTAGAGTTAAAAACTGTAAAACTTCCTAAACGAATTCCTCGATATATGACAGAGCAAGAGGTTGATAATCTTTGTAATGAACCAGAGCAAAAACCTTTACTTTGGCAGGAACGGGATAAAGCTTTATTTGAAATGTTTTATTCTTCTGGATGTCGTGTTTCGGAACTTGCTCAATTAAAATTTTCGGATTTAACAAAAGATTATTCTTCAGCAATTGTTTTAGGGAAAGGTTCAAAACAGCGACGAGTTTTTTTTAGCAAAGAAGCACAAACTTCATTTAAAGAATATTTGCTTTCTAAAAAAGCAAGATTTCCATCAATTACCGAAGAAAATTATATTTTTGTAAATCAAAAAGGTGAAAAATTATCAGTTCGGGGGATTAGTTTTATTGTTTCAAAATATTCATCTTTTGAAGGAACAAATAAACCTGTTTCTCCACATGCTTTTAGACACACATTTGCAACAACTATGCTTTCAAACGGCGCTGATATTCGTGTTGTACAAGAAATGTTAGGTCATTCATCAATTTCAACTACTCAACGATATACTCATATCACTCAAAAAAAATTGATAGAAACATACAATCAAGCTCATCCACATGGTGAAGTTCCAGAAAATAATGATAAAAATTAGAAGAAAGTGTTTGCCTAAATATCGTTTTTTTTTTATATTTATATATGAAAACATTAGAAATATTTGTTAAAATCACTTTTGAAAAGGAAAAATAAAATGAGTTTACCAAAGTTTAGAAGTACAACTGTTATTGCAGTAAAAAAAGATGGTAAAGTTGCAATGGCTGGTGATGGTCAAGTTACAATGGGCGAAACTGTAATGAAAGGAAATGCCCGAAAAGTTAGACGAATTTATGATGGAAAAGTTCTTACTGGTTTTGCTGGTGCTACAGCTGATGCTTTTAATTTGTTTGATAAATTTGAAGCTAAGTTAAAAGAATATAACGGAGATATAACAAGAGCCGCAGTTGAATTGGCAAAAATTTGGCGAACAGATAAAGCTTTACGAAATTTAGAAGCATTGCTTTTAGTTGCAAACGCAGATAAAATTTTGCTTATTTCAGGAACAGGTGATGTAATTGAACCTGAAAGCGATATTTTAGCAATCGGTTCTGGTGGAAATTACGCTTATGCAGCTGCTCTTGCATATATGGAAAGTTCTACTTTATCAGCAAAAGAAATTGCAGAAAAAAGTTTGAAAATTGCAGGAAATATCTGTATTTATACAAACGGAAATATTATTGTAGAGGAATTATAAAATGGCAGAAGAAAATATTTGTTTAGAAAATTTAACTCCAAAGCAAATTGTTGCAAAATTGGATACATACATTGTTGGTCAGCAAAAAGCAAAAAAAGCTGTTGCAATTGCTTTAAGAAATAGAACTCGTCGTTTAAGATTGCCAGAAGATGTTCGAGATGAAGTTGCTCCAAAAAATATTTTGATGATTGGACCAACTGGTGTTGGTAAAACTGAAATTGCTCGTAGACTTGCCAAACTTTGTGGTGCTCCTTTTTTGAAAGTTGAAGCAACAAAATATACAGAAGTTGGATATGTTGGTCGTGATGTTGAATCAATGATTCGTGATTTAATGTCTGTTGGTTGCAATATGGTTCGTCAGGAAATGCAAGAAACTCTAAAAGCAAATGCAAAATCAAAAGTTGAAGAAGGTTTGCTTGATTTGTTGCTTCCGGGTTCTAAAAAAACTGTTCCTGTGATGAACGAAGACGGAACTTTGCCTCCAGCCGAAACTGAAAATTCTACAAGAGAAAAATTTAGAACAATGCTTCAAGAAGGAAAACTTGAAGATAGAGAAGTTGAACTTGTTATCCGACATAAAATGCCTTCAATGGGAATTTTAACTGGTGGAAATTTAGAAGATATTGAAACTACAATACAAAATATTTCTTCTATGATGAATGGACCTCAATCAAAGAAAAAATCAGTTACAATCGCCGAAGCTAGAAAAATTCTTACAGAAGAAGAATTGGATAAAATGATTGATAACGATAAAGTTATTGAAGAAGCAAAAGAACGAGTTGAACAAATGGGTATTATTTTTATTGATGAAATTGATAAAATTGCTTCTGGTGTTTCAAATTCAAAAGGTCAAGATGTTTCTCGAGAAGGTGTTCAACGGGATATTTTGCCAATCGTAGAAGGCTCAAATGTAAATACAAAATTTGGTGTAATTGATACAACTCATATTTTGTTTATCGCTTCTGGAGCGTTCAATGTTTCAAAACCAAGTGATTTGATTCCTGAACTTCAAGGACGATTCCCTTTGCGTGTTGAACTTGACTCTCTTAATGCCGAAGATTTTAAACGCATTTTAAGAGAACCAAAAAATTCTTTGACAAAACAGTATACATATCTTCTTGAAACTGAAGATGTAAAACTTGAATTTACAGAAGATGCAATCGACAGAATGAGTTTTATCGCTGCTGATGTAAACAACCGAATCGAAAATATCGGTGCTCGCCGTCTTCATACTATCATGGAAACTTTACTCGAAGATATTTCTTTTGAAGCTGATGAACACGCAGGAGAAACTATTTCAATTGATAGCAAATATGTAGACGAAAAATTGACAGGAATTTTCCAAGATCAAGATTTGTCAAAATACATTTTGTAAAATTATACTTATTGTCATAAACGAAAAAAGAACCAAAACAAATTCCTCGTTTGACGCAAGCTAGACACTTCGGAATGTTGCCTTGGTTCTTTTTTCGTTTTAATAATCGTGAATTTTACGCATATATTTTGAGTTTAAGTAAAAGTCGCTTTGCTCCTTCAAGTGTGGCTAGACGCATTTTGGGTTTATGAGTTTTAGTTTAGATACTAATATTAAAGATAAATAAAAAATTATGAATTTAGGAAATGGATTTTCCAAAAACTGATTATGATTCAACATCAGTTTCTAATATTTCAAAGCAACTGGCTCCATAAACATAGTCATCGCCACTATCATCAACAATTCTATATAAATTTCTTCCGAAGTGGTTTTCTATTTCTATAACATCATAAATTTCACCTTCGGTTAAATCTATGCTAATTGCTTTTATACATCTTACTCTCATTTCAATTTCCTTTTTTGTTTAATTTTCTCATATCAATATTCTTGCATTGATAATCGGACGGTATTTTCTACTCCAATAAATCCCGAGAAAAATATTTTCTTATAGCACTTCGTAAAAAATTCCAGCCAGCCAATCTTGTAAATTTACGAAATTGTCGCAAAAACACGCAGAAAATTTGTGAAAAAAACTAAATTTGGTTAGAACTTGTGTAAAGGGAAAAGGACATGCCGAAGTCTTGCAAGCGAAGCGCAGCACTAACGAGGTAGGGCATTTTTCCTTGAGAGCAAGTTCTTTATGAATTTGTACTTAACACATTTATTTATGCGTGTCTTTGCCCACAAATATTACAAATTCACAATATTTCTCTGGCTGAGATTTTTATGCAAAGTTTTAAAAAATTTTTCTTGATGATTTTAATACTTAAATTCACTTCCACCTACAAATTCTCGGATAATTGATTGACCTGGAACATTTGTAACTGGGATTGGCGAAAAATTCTCTAAAAAGTTTTTTAATCTTGAGGCTTCCGCAAATTCAGGTTCGTTTGGAGAAACACATTGTAAAAGTGGCATTGCATAAACTTTTAGAACAGAAAGTTCGTAGTCTAAGGCAGTATTCAACATTACATCAGCTTTTCCTTGGAATGGAAAAATATGTAATTTTTCACCACGCTGTACACTTGGCCACATTTTGATTGTATCTGCTGCTGATTTTCCTCGATATTGAGCATCTCGAACAATACGGCGAATCAAACGATTATCACTTGTTGGAATTCGATTATGATCGTCTAAATTAAGTTGAGTTAGGGCAGAAAGATAAATTTTGAATTTTTGTTCCTGTGGAATAAGTGGAGTCAATTTATCATTTAAGCCATGAATTCCTTCCATAATCAAAATATCATTTTCTTCTAGTTTTGTAATTTTTCCAGAATAATATCTTTGTCCTTCTGCAAAATTATATGACGGAAGTTTTACTTCTTTTCCTGCAAATAGATTTACTAAATCTTCGTTTAATTGCTTAACATCTAAAGCTTCTAAACATTCGTAGTCGTATTCTCCATTTTCATCTTTTGGAGTTTCACCACGGTTTAGATAATATGTATCAAGTTCGATAACTTTAGGCTGATAACCTAAAACTTTTAGTTGCATAGAAAGTTTTTTTGAAGTTGTAGTTTTTCCTGAACTTGACGGTCCTGCAATAAGAACAACTTTTACAGTTCCTTTAGCGTGAATTTTATCCGCAATATCTGCAATTTGCTTTGCTTGTAAAGTTTCAGTTATATTGATAAAATCTTTTGTTTTTCTATCATTTACGATTTTATTTAAGGATGCAACGGAAGTTACGCCTATTCGTTTTCCCCATTCTTTGTATTTTTTATAAACATTAAAAAGTTGAGGAACATCTTCAAATTCAGTTAAAACATCAATTTTTCTTGAAGAAGGAAATCGTAACAAAAATCCATCTTGATATTTAATTAAATCAAATAAATTTAATACTCCAGTTTTAACAACCAAAGGACCAAAATAAATATCAGAAAAATCTAACAAATTATTCATTAAAATTTTTGATTTACAAATATAATTTAACTGTTTTCGAGTTTCGACCAAACCTAATTTTTCTAAAAGTTCTGTAGCTTCTTGATAAGAAACATAGCTTTGTGTAATTTCTACATTTTTATCTACTATTTCTAACATTGTACTTTTTAATTTTTGAATATCCTCATCAGTTAATGGATTTTCTGAATCAATTGTGTAGTAATATCCATAACCTAAACTATGTCCAACTAACAATCTTTTTCCCGGAAAAATTTTGTGGGCTGCTGTGGCCAAAAGTAAACACAAAGAGCGACGATAAATTGCAGAACCTTGTGTTGAATTCAAATAAACGGGTTCAATTTTTGAGTTTACATCAATTTTTTCTGTTAAAGAGCAAATTTCATTGTTTATCTTAACTGCTACAAGATTTTCTAATGGAAATTCCAATAAATTCAAAATATCTTCGATTTTTGTGCCTGTTTCTACAGAAATTGTTTTGTTGTTAGGTAAAGTTAATGTATTCATTCTTATATTATACACTAGGTTTTTAAATTTGTACAATTTTAAGTTTGCATAAAAAATTTTTTTTATTTGCATTTAAGTCTTTTTAAAGTTATAATTGATGTATGCAAGATGATACAATTATAACTTCAAGTAAAGTAGGGCAACGATTAGATATTCTTTCAAATCCTGATAATGTTGCGTATTTAATGTTTAATAACAGCAAAGTAAAATTAGTTGCTAAAATCACAATTGGGCGTTCTAGTGATAATGACATTGTAATTGATAACAAATTAGCAAGTCGTCACCACGCTTCAATTCAAAAGATAAAAAATGCTTATTATCTAAAGGATGAAGGAAGTACAAACGGAACTCTTTTAAACGGAAATCCAATTCCAAAAGATAAGTATGTAAAATTAAATGCTAATGATAAAATTTCTATTGGAACAGCGAATTTAGTTATTTCTTAATTTATGAATTTTTTTGACTCATTTAATTTAAACAAATTGCCAAATAATAATTATTTGCTTTCTCTTTTAAATAAAACTTTAGAAATTTATGATTCTGAAGTTGATGCATTTTATCGTCCAAAAAGCAATGATGGAAATTTAGGTGGTTTTTTACAATTTGATGACGATTTACCAACGATTCTTGTTCCGGATTTACATGCACGATACAATTTTTTGAAAAAACTTTTATCTTTCAAAAAGCTACCTAATCAAAGTTCTTCTGTTTATGAATTACTAAAAGCAAAAAAATTGCGTGTAATTTGTTTAGGCGACGGACTTCATTCTGAAAAAAGACAAAGACAACGATGGTTAAATGCTTATGATGAGTTTTTAAAAGGGAATTTTATCAATAAGTATATAAAAAATGAAATGGCAGAAGGTTTAAATTTGATGTGCTTGGTTATGGAAACAAAGTGTAGTTTTCCTTCAATATTTCATTTTTTAAAAGGAAATCACGAAAATATTTTGAACGAAACAGGAAATGGAAATTATTCTTTTTTCAAGTTTGCTAGCGAAGGCGAAATGGTTTTTGATTTTATGGTAAATTATTATGGAATAGAAATTACAGAACTTTATTCTGAATTTGAATCAAAACTTCCACTTTTTGTAAAAGGAAAGAATTTTTTGGCAAGTCACGCAGAACCAGCCTTTTATATGAATAAAAATCAGCTTATCAATTCTATGAAAGATGAAGAAATTATAACAGCGCTAACTTGGACTCGTAATGGTGAAGTTGAAGATTTACCTGCTGTTGAAATGTTAGATGAGTTTTTGCCTGAATACAAAAATTCACTTTATTTTGCAGGTCATCGTCCTGTATCAGAAAATTATGAACTTAGAGAAGATGGTAGGTTTGTACAAATTCATAATCCAGAAAGAATGAATGTTGTTTACATAGATTCAAACAGAGATTTTAATTTTGAAACTGATATTATTAAAATAGACTAAATAAGGAAGGTATTTTTATGGCAGATTTTCCAGAAGTGATAGGTAAATATAAAGTAACCGCAATTATTGCAAAAGGTGGAATGGGAACCGTTTATAAAGCTATTCATCCTTCATTAAAAAGATATGTTGTTATTAAAAAGCTTACTATTCGCGGAAATGCCGCTTTACGAGAAAGATTTAAACGAGAAGCTCAAATTTTGATGGAATTACATCATCCTAATATTGTTCATATGTTTGACTTTTTTAAAGAAGGTTCTTTTTATTACATTGTTTTAGAATATGTTGACGGAATGGCTCTTGATAAACTTCTTAAAAAGCGTGAAAAACTAACTAGTCCAATTACAATGTTGATTTTGCGAGATACTTGTAATGCTTTAAAATATGCTCACGAAAAAGGAATTATTCATCGTGATATAAAACCAGGAAATATTTTAATTTCTCGCCATGGTGAAATTAAACTTGCAGATTTTGGTATTGCATCTTCAGAAAAAGAAAGTGATAACGATTCAAATTTAACACAGCAAGGTTCTGCTTTAGGAACTCCTGCTTATATGCCACCAGAACAATTTTCTGATAGCAAAACCGTTGACCATCGTGCAGACATTTATTCTTTGGGAATTATGCTTTACGAAATGGTTATTGGTAAAAAACCTTTTCCAGGAAACTTTTCTGCTGAAACTTTGGCTCAAATACACAAAGGAAAATACGAAAATCCCAAAAAAATTGACAAAGATATTGACCCAACAATTCATCGCTTGATTAAAAAGATGATTCAGCCTAATCCAAAGCACAGATTTCAGAATGTGGATAAAATTATCAAAATTTGTAACAAATATCTTGATAGATATGATTGCGACCAACTTCGCGGAATTTTAACTCAAGAATTGATAAAAGAAAAATCTTTTGTAGAACCAGAAATAAAAGTGAAAAAAGGTTTTACATGGATTGTTCTTTCTGCTTTAGGAATTTTAGCCATTGGTGCTGCAGGATTTTTATTGTGGAATTCTGGATTAGTACATAAAACTATTTTACGACACTGGTTTACTCCTGTAAATGTTTCTGTAACACTTCCTCCAAGTGCAAGAGGGGATGCAGATTTACCAATTCGGGCATTTTTCTTTGAAAATGATGAACCTGATATTCCTGAAGTAAAAAATACTCGAAGAACTTTTATAATTGATAAGAATCAAAATTCTTCAAAGTCTAGAAGTAGTTATCACATAAAACCTGTTTATTTAACTCATGGAAGTTATCGATTAAAAGTTGTAACTGGTTCTTATGTTTGGTGGCAAACTTTTAATGTGGATTCTGAAGATGAAAATATCAATTTAGATTTCTTAAAATATGCTCGAAGAAGCATTACTGTTCATACAAGTTCTTTTGATTCTGTTACAAACAAGGATATTTCCGATATTACAGATTTTTCTTTCTTGAACAATAACGGAAAATGGGTTTCTGCTTATGAATTAACACCAAATGAATTCACAAACGGACGAGTTTGGAGCGTAAAGGCAAAAGCTAAAGGTTACAAAACTGAAGAATTTGAACTTAGAATTGAATGGTATCAAGATGAATTATTTATTACAGCTACTTTAGAACCAAAATAAATTTTTCTTGACTTATTCAAAAATTTTAATGATATTTTAATTATACAATTTAATAGCAAAAAAGGAAATTATATGGCAGATCCAGAAATTGTTCCTGTGGAACAAACTTTATCAAATAAAATACCTCTTGTACCAATTATTGGTCATCCGATATATCCTGGCGTATTTACACCTTTGATGATAAATAGTCCAGAGGATTACAAAGCCGTTGAAGAAGCTCATTCTGGAAATGGTTTAATCGGTGTGGTGATGCTAAAAAATGAAGTTGAATCACCTACTGTAAAAGATTTATATTCTGTTGGAACTGTTGCTAGAATTATAAAAAAAATAAATCTTCCTGATGGTGGAATAAATATATTCGTTTCTTCAATTAAAAGATTTAAAATCAAGAAAGTAATCAATCAAAAAGATCCAATGGTTGCAGTTGTTGATTATCTTGATGATGATGAATCTGGTTCTCGAACTGAAATTCGTGCTTTAACTCGCGCATTAATTAGCGAAATGAAAGAAATTTCAGAAAATAATCCATTGTTTTCAGAAGAAATGCGATTAAATATGGTGAATATCGACCATCCTGGAAAAATTGCGGATTTTATTGCGTCTATTCTTAATGTAGAAAAAAAAGATCAGCAAAGAATTCTTGAAATGTTAAATGTTCGTCAACGAATGGAATCAGTTCTAGTTTTTATCAAAAAAGAACAAGAATTATTACGAATTCAAAAACGAATTCAAGCCGATTTGAACGAAAAAATCGAAAAAAATCAACGTGAATATTTCTTAAAAGAGGAACTAAAATCTATTAAAGAAGAATTAGGAATGATAACTGATGCAAAAACATCTGATTATCAAAAATTCGCAGATAAAATCGAAAAATTTAATTTTACAGGTGAAATTGCGGAAACTGTAAACAGCGAATTAGAAAAATTTTCTTTAATGGATCCAAATTCGAGCGAATTTATTGTTTCTAGAAATTATCTTGAAACTATCACAATGTTACCATGGAATTCAGTTCCATCTGAATATTTTACAATCGATAAAGCAAAAAAAATTTTGGATTCCGAACATTATGGTTTAGAAGATGTTAAAAAACGAATCTTAGAATATTTGTCTGTTCGCAAAGTAAAAGGTGATAATAAAGGTTCTATTATTTTATTAGTTGGACCTCCAGGTGTTGGAAAAACAAGTGTTGGAAAAGCTATTGCAAAAGCTATGAACAAGCCTTTTTTTAGATTTTCTGTAGGTGGTTTACGGGATGAAGCCGAAATTAAAGGTCATCGTAGAACTTATATCGGTGCATTACCTGGAAAGATTATTCAAGGGTTAAAAATCGTAAAAACAAACGATCCTGTTTTCCTCATTGACGAAGTTGATAAAATGAGTTCTTCTTATCACGGTGATCCTACAAGTGCTTTGTTGGAAGTTCTTGATCCTGAGCAAAATGTATCTTTTAGAGATCAATATTTAGATTTACCATTTGATATTTCTAATATTTTGTTTATCCTTACTGCAAATTCATTGGACTCTGTTCCTGAACCATTACTTGATAGAGCTGAAATAATTTCACTTTCTGGTTACATTGATCAAGAAAAAATTGAAATTGCAAAAAAATACTTGATTCCAAAAAATCTTGAAAAAAATGGATTGAAAAAAAATCAAGTAAAATATGATAAAACTGCTCTTACCTTATTGGTTACAAGTTATGCTCGTGAGGCAGGTGTTAGAAATTTAGAAAAATGTTTTGACAAAATTCACAGAAAATATGTGGCAGAACTTTTAGCTGAATCAGAAAATTCTACTAAGAAAAATATTTTAGAAAAAGAAGTGTTAATTACACCGGAATTAGTTTTGAAATATCTTTCTAAGCCAATCTTCAAAGAAGATGAAATTTTAGTGGCTGATAGACCTGGAACTGCTCTTGGTCTTGCTTGGACAAGTATGGGTGGTGATACCTTATTGATTGAATCAATCTCAATGCTTGGTAAAGAAGGTTTGCAAGTAACCGGACAACTTGGGGATGTAATGAAAGAATCCGCTAATATTGCATTGAGTTGGGTTAGGCAGTATGCTTTAAAAAATGAAATTGTATCTGTTTCTTGGTTTGAAGATAATACAATTCACTTACACTTTCCTGAAGGTGCAACTCCAAAAGATGGTCCTTCTGCAGGTATTACAATTACAACAGCATTATTATCTTTAATTACCAGTAAAACTATAAAAAAATCTTTTGCAATGACAGGTGAATTATCTTTAACAGGAAAAGTTCTTCCTATTGGTGGTTTACGAGAAAAAGTTGTTGCTGCAAAGCGTAATAAAATAACTCATATTATTTTTCCAAAGGCAAATGAAAGAGATTTGGAAGAAATTCCTGAACTTGTAAAAAAAGGAATAAAATTTCATCCTGTTTCTACAATGAATGAAGTTATAGATTTGGTTTTCTAAAAAATTTATTTATTAACTAAAATATGTATAAAGAGAAGTAAAAAGGGTAGGTACCTGATTTTTACTTCTCTTTTTTTGTTTTAATGCTAAAAAAAATTTGATTTTCTTAATGTAATTTGAATTTTTGCAAAAAAAAAGCTGATTTGATAAATTCAAAATCAGCCTTTTTTGTTCACAAATGAAACGATTTATTCACCGTCTACTGTAACACCTTTTCGTTTTTGTTGGAATTTTTTAAGCATTGCTACACCGTTTTTCTTTCCGTTGTAAACAAAACCACCATTCCAATATTCAAGAGCAGCAAACAAAGCGTTACCACCATCTGAATCATCACTCTTTTGTGTTTTGAATGATACGAAGTTTGAAAGATCTTCAAAGTTTTGTTCGTGCAAACATTGTAAACGATTTCTGTTGAATTCGTTCCATTTTTCAAGATCTTTAAATCCTTCACCTTCATCTTGAACGATGATATGTGCATGTGTTGGGCTGAATGAATACCAAACTTTTACCTTTTTGTTGATATCACATTCGTTACCATGTTTTACAGCATTCTTAATAACTTCTGAAATTTGTTGTTCAAGAAGGTTAATTTCTTTGATTTCAAGTGGTGCAGATTGTACAATCAAAAGTGTGAAGTAACGAATTTGTCTGAAATCAGATGGAAATTCCTTATACAACATATTTGTTTTATCGAATAATGGGTCATTTTCGTCTGAGCGTAATTCTTTTAGTTGTTCCATAGTAAAATCCTTATAAAATCTTATTCTGCAATCATTAACAATGCTTCTTCAACGCTGTTAGCGATAGGGAAATATCCCATAAGCTTTGTCAACTCAATAACCTTCTTAACAGAACCGTGAATGTTTGAAATAGCAAGTTTTAGGTTCATCTTTTTAATTGTTGAACAAATGTAAATCAACGCACCAATTCCGGATGAGTCAATGTAATCAACTTGTTCAAGGTTGATGATAAAACTTTTTACGCTTTTTTCAAGCATTTTCATAACAAGTTCTTTCAACTTGTATGAGTTGTACAAGTCCATTTCACCGTTAACGTCGATGATGTAAATTTCACCGTTTTTACGTATTTTTAGTTCCATAGTTTGCTCCCTTACTATTGAATTTTAATAACAAGAAGTGTTTGATCATCATGTTGATGTGCTGATCCACTGAATTTCTTGATATCAGTTTTTACAAGATTTGCAATTTCTTTACCAGATAGATTGCTATTCTCTGTGATAAGTTGTGTTAACTTACCTGCGGTATAAGGAACACCGCTTTCGTTTACAGTCTCAACGAGACCGTCTGTATACATAACTATTATGTCACCAGATTTTACTACTGCTTCATTATCGGCATATTCTGTCGTTTTCTCCACACCTATAGGCTCACTTGGTGCAGAAACTTTCTTAATTGTTTTAGTTTCTGCACTATAAATGTATACAGGTGTTGTTCCTGCAGTAGCGAACTGTATTTTGCCAGTTGTACTATCATAATTGATAAGTGCAATACTTGCAAAGTGGTCTATTGTACTCTCATTTGAAATACCTCTGTTTGCCCATCCTAAAATAGTTCCAGCAGATTGAGTTGTATTTACAACAAGGCGTAAAATAGCCCGTAACATAATCATAATCATTAAAGAGTTCATTCCTTTTCCAGCAACATCAGCTAGGACAAAAGAAATTCTGTCTTTTCTTGAAGGAATAACATCGTAATAGTCACCACAAACACCCTCAGCAGTATTAAAATAACTACCAACTGTAACAGAAGGAATTGCAGGTAACAATTTTGGATGTAAATTCTTTTGTAATTTACAAGCAAGTTCTGCTTCTCTTGTTAATTCTGCACGTTCTACGATTTCGTGGAAAGCGTAAACGCTATTTACCGCTGAACTAGCAAAAGATGTTAAAACCTTAGCTGCTTTAAATTCTGTATCTGTAAAAGGTTCTGAACCAAATTTTCTTGCCAAAGAAACAACACCAATAACTGTATCTTTTAATTTCAAAGGTACAAAGATGTATGTTCCAAGTTTTAAGAAATCTTCTGGTTCATTCTGATACATACGACTATCGTTTAATGGATCAGTAATTAATTCAGGTTTTCCAGACTTAGCTACGATACCAAAGATATTATCCTCTAATCCAAATTGTGCAAATCTAAAGTTAGTTTCTACACGCACAATTTTGTGTGGAATATCAGCAGGAATACAATAAGGAGGAGGAAATTGTCCTTTGAATGATTTTACGGCGATAATATCGTCAAAATCGTCCAAGAGAAGAATTGCACCACCATCGGCCTTTGTTTCTGCAATGATTGATTCATTTATGTGTTCCAACAATCTATCAAGTCCTGAATCTTCGGAGAAGGCTTTTGCAGCATGTATCAAGAAATCTCGGCTTACATCAAGAAGAGCTTCTTCCGTATCCAACATTTCGTTGCTTTCTGCTACGATTTCATCAGCAACTTCTTCTGAAACAGAATTATCTGCAAATGAAAATTCTTCTTCTTTTGATTCTGCTTGTGCTGAACCATAAGAGGACAATGTAATAAAGTGCTGAAATAAAATCAGTACTAGAGAAATTGGAATAAAAATCAATAATAATTCTATTCCGAATACAATACTAAGAGCTACACCTACAATATAGAGAACAAGCCCAACTAGAGCTGCTGCACATGTAATGCCAGATCTTTTTGCAATTAGTATTTTGAGTACAAAAATCACTAAAACTACCAAAACGGTAAAACTTAGTGATACCAAGTTAAAAGTATTGAGCGCCAACTTATGAACTCCTTCAATCTCGTATCTCTTTTATTCTACCATTGAAAATTCTAGTCGTCAAGTTTTAAAATTATTTTTATTTTATTAAGTAACTTTTTTAGCTTATTTGTGCCAAATTCATTGGTAAAATCAGTTGCTGCAGTGTCTAAAGAGTAGTTATTTCCGAATTTTGACTTCAAATCGTCCCAATATTTGATAATCCAAACATACATATCACTTGTAGTTCTTCCCTTAAACTTCTTCATTATTTTTTGTTTTTTAATTGTGTTTATAACGGGAAGATAAACTTGTTCATACCAAGATAAAATTGCATCTGGCATTGTTATTTCTTCACTTTGACTTTGATTGATATAATATTTGTGAATTAAAATATGCTGATAAATTACATCGTATTGTCCCAAGGAAGAAAAATTTAAATTCCAATCTTCTGTAATGTCACCAAAACTTGTTTCTGAATAAAATTCTCGTTTTTCATATTCAATTACAGTTTTAATAATTTTTTCTTTTGACATTCCTGGTTTTAGTTTAATTTCACTTTGAAGGGAGATAACTTCGGCATCAATCATTTCACAACCACGAGATTTTGCAACAGAAACTCTGTGATTTCCATCCCGAACAAAATATAAACCACCAATTTCGTATACAGTTATTGGAGGAAGAATTACATCTGTTAAATGTGCTTGGTCTATTTTTTCCCAGCGTTGTCGTAAGTGTGTACTTTTGGGAAAAAAGTGATTATCAAAATCCTTATAACGACCTTCGCTTCCAGCAATAAATTCTATAGGAACAACTTGCATTCCCTTGTAAATTTCACTTTGAGGTTTTAACATTTTTTTTATTTCTGAAAATGAAAGTAATTTTGATTCTTCAGGATTCAAAAAATGTTGAATTTCGTTTACTAGGGCTTTATTTCTGGCTCTATTAAAATCTTCTTCTGATGTTTTTTGTATATAAGTTTGCATATTTTTTCCTTAAAAATTTTATTGATTATCAGTATCAATTACATAATGTTCAAATGCATTGATAATAGTTGTTTGATGATATTGTGAAATTCGTTTTTCTTGTAAATCGTAAAGATGAATGTGTCCATGAACCATATATTTTGGTTTAAACCAACGCAAAAACCATAAATAACACTTAAATCCCTTGTGACAAGGATCCGGTTTGTCGTGAATTCCAAGTGGAGAAGCGTGTGTTAAAAAAACATCCAAATATCTTCCGTAAAAAATTTTGTTAAGTAATAATCTTGGAACAAGTTTTAATAATTTGAAAAACATTTGTGAGTCTGAGAACTGACTTTTTCCGAAATTATAAAGCATTGAACCAGATGCACCTGCAATAATAAATTTTTTGCTAGAAATAATTTTAAATCCTACATAAGCGGCTCCATGGGAATGGGTACTTATTGGGATTGTAGGTTGTCCAATTTCTTGAGTTTGAGTTCTGTGAAATAAATCATATTCTTTTAAGTTGTGGTTGCCAAAAACGAAAAACGCTGGTTTATTCAAACTTGAAACAATAAAATCAATATATTCCATTGGCAAGTCGCCTGCAGACAAAATATAGTCTACATCACCAAAGCGTTCTTTGATTTCGCTATTATAAACAAGAGGATCTATTTGGTCACAGACGCATAAAATCTTCATATCAGTTTTATCTTTTTCTAAATTTTAGCCTTTGCTAAAAGAACTTCAAGTTTTTCTTTTGGTACTAATTCAAAAGGTCTATTTTCTGCAAATGCCATTGCCGTTCTTGTAAATCCTGAACAAGTACAAACGATACACTTAAAGTAGTTTTGTGATTTCATTTCTTCAATTGATTTTCTTAAAATTGTGTCTTCTATCAAATCTGATTCTCTGAAAAATAAAATCAAGAAAACTTGCTGACGAACATTCATCCAACTATCTTGTTTTGCAATTGTTGCTACCATTTTACATCCGTATTTAGTTGGAGTGATATTTCTTGCACCTAAGTTATATCCTGCTAATGCAATTTTTTTACAAATTTCCATAAATTGATCATTACTTGATGTAAGATATTCTTTCATGCTGTCATTGGTTTGAAGATCTTTAAATTCTGCAAGTTTTGAACCAACATCTTTAAAAGAACGGTTAATTGAGTAAATTTTTTCCCATTGTTCAATTGCTTGATCGATTTTTCGTAATCTTTCGTAACAATTTGCAAGAAAATATCTAGCATATAAACTTTCTTGAGAACTTTCATCTTTTGAACTTCTCACAGCTCTGTCATATTCATTTATTGCCTTTTCAATATTGTTTGCTTCAAGATAACATGAACCTCTTTCGATTAATGCTCTTTGTTTAAATTCTGGATCTCTTAAAGCTTTTTCAAAAGCATTTACTGCTCCTGCAAAATCTTTTCCTTCTTTTAAAATTTTTCCTAGATAATAATAAGAAGAAAATGTTTCTGGGCTAAGACGAATTGCATAATCAATTTCTTTTCTTGCTTCTCCGTATTGTTTTCCCTTAAAAAGCATCAAACCTAAAGCTGCGTGAGCTTTTACATGTCGTTTATTTAATGAAATTGTTTTTTGATAATAGGTAATAGCCTGATCAGATTTATTTCTTTGTTCAAAAATTTTTCCTGCGTTGTAAAAGTTTTCAGCATTATTTGGTTCTAGTTTTGTAAGCAAAAGATATTCTTTTAAAGCTTCTTCTGGTTGATTAAATTTGAAATAAAGTTGAGCAATTTGTTTTCTAAATTCAGTTTCGCTAAAAAATTGGTCAAAAATTGCTGTTTGATTTACAGTTTTAAATTCCATCAATGCAAGTTCTGGTTTGTTATCCGCAAGATATGCTTTCCCTAAATAATAGTGAGCTTTAAAATCTCTAGGATCTTTTGTTATCATTGCTTTTGCCAATTTTATAGCAGCTGAATATTTCCCTTGTTTAATATATTTTTGGATTCCTTCAATTTTTCTTGGAGTAGCAAATGTTTTAACTATAAAAACTAGTAAAAAACCTATTAAAACAACTAAAACAAGTATAAAAAAAGCTTGAACCATCTAGGAAAAACCTCCGATAATATTTATAACTGTTTATTTTAATTTTTGAAACAGTTTATTTTTAACCAATTGGTATTTTGTTTGTTATAATATCGTTAAAATTCTGATATTTTATTAGGAGATAAATAGTGAAAAAATTAAACATTCATAAGCAATTAACTTTGATGTTATTTTTATCAATTCTATCAATATCACTTGTTTATGCTGATGCTTTTTCTGAAGGCGAGAAGTTTTTCAAAGAAAACAAACCTGAACAAGCAATTCCGTTTTTTGAACAAGCTTTACTGATGGAAAATGTATCTCCTAATGTATATAATTTTTTGGGACTATCCTATTATCAGATTGGTAAATATCAACAATCTTTAGATGTGTTCTTAAATGGAACAACAAAGGACGGAACCAATAAACGTATTCTCTATTATAACGCAGGTAATACCGCCTTTGCAATGGGTAATTATTCTATTGCTGACCAATATTTTTCAATAGCCTTTGCTGCTGACTCAAATTTTTCATCAGCCTTGTTAAATCGGGCAAATACAAAGATGAAATTGGATGAACTTCAAAATGCAAGCGATGATTACACTCAATATTTAATAATTGAACCTAATTCTCCACAACGCCCTGAAATCGAAAGAATGATTGCTTTAATTGCTGGAGAATTAAAAGTTAGAGAAGAACAAAAATTAGCCAGAGAACTTGAAGAACAAAGATTAAAAGAAGAACAGGCAAGAATTGCAGCTGAAATGGAAAAAATGCGTATTGAGCAAGAAAAACAAGCTGCGTTAGAAGCTGAACGAAGAAAAAAACTTCTTGAAGATATTGCAGCCTCGTTACAGAGTGCTGATTCTACAAATATGTCTGCTGGAACAGACGGAGTTATGGAGTACGAATATGAGTCTGAATTGGATTAACCGAAGAAATTTATTGATTGCAGGAGGTGTAATTCTTGTTGCAATTATTGTTTTATTGGTAATTTTACTTCCAAAAAGTTGTGGAAGTTCATCATCCTTAGAAAGAGATAATACTTTAAAACTTGTTCAGCGCTACATTGAAAAGGGCGAGTATGACAGAGCAATGGATTTGTTAGATGGCTTATTGATAAAAAATGCTGATGATCCAGTTGCACTTGCTATGATGGACGAAATTATCGCTTTAAAAGCTGGAGCAAAACTTTCTGATTTTCCTCGATATTCTCAGTCAATTTCTGTTAATACAGAAGATTTAGAAAGAGCCTTGGGACGAATGAACGAAGAACTTGCAAAAAATTCTGCTGCTGTAGAAATGGCTTTGCGTAATCAAAATGAACAAGCCCAGCAAATTGCAAATGCTGCTCGTCAACAGGAAGAAGCAGCCCGACAACAAGCAGAAATCGCAAGGCAACAAGCAGAAAAAGCAAAACGAGATGCGGAAGCTCAAGAAGAAGCAAAACGACAAAAAGAAATTCAAGCACAAGAAGAAGCAAAACGAAAAGCTAGAGAAGAAGAACTTGCTAGAAAAAATAAAGAACTACAAGAACTTCTTGCAAAAATAAATGATGAAATCTCAATCGGAAAGGCAAAATTAGGCATGGGACAAATTGAAGATGCCCTAGCACATTTTGAAAAAGCAAGTTCAATGTTGCCTTCAGAAGAAAAAAAACTTAGTGCAGATAAGTTGTCAGAAGTGGCATCTGCTTTGTACGATGCTTCTGTAAATCAGACTTCTCCAGATGTAAAGAAAGATTTACGCACACAAGCAATTTCTTATGCAGATAGAGCAATTTCTCGAGATTCAGAACAAGCACCTTCTCATTATATTTTAGGAAAAACATTTTCAGAAGATAGAAATTACGAAAGAGCAATAAATGAACTCACAAAAGCAGCACAAATTGATGGTTTGAATTATTTGTACTTTTACGAATTAGGTAAAGTTCAATTTTCTTTGAAAAAATTTAGCGAAGCTCGTTCTTCTTTTGAAACAGCTTGTAAATTAAATCCTCAATTTTCTCAAGGATTTTTTAATCTTGGTTTAACTTTAAAAACTTTAGGTCGTCAAGATGAAGCCTTAACAGCTTTCAAAAAAGCAACAAATGTAAATTCATCTTATGATAGAGCTTATCTTGAAATTGCCCGCTTGTTATCCAGAAAAAATGATGTAACAGGTGCAATCAATGCTTACGAAAATGCTTTAAAAATTGATGGTGCTAATATCATGGCTTTGCGTGAAGTTGCTAATCTTTATGCTTTACAAGGAAGTTATGCTATTGCAGAAAGTACCTTCAAAAAGGCTCTTTCTTTTAAGCCAGAAGACCCAATTACAAATTATAATCTTTCAACTGTACTTTATAGCCAAGGAAAATATGAAGATGCCTTAACTTACGGAAAAAAAGCTTGGGACTTAATGCCTTCAAATGTGAATTTTAAATATAATTACGCTTTGATTTTAGAAAGTTCCGGAAATTTAGATTCTGCAATTCAACTTTATTCAGAAATTTTGCAACAAGATTCAACCCATGTTAAAACAAATATCAATCTTGGAAAAATTTTCTTGGATATGGGTGATTCAGATTCTGCTCTTGCTTGTTTAAAACGAGCAGCCGAAAAAGACCCTACAAGTTTTGAAGCTGTAAACAATCTTGCTGGTGCATATCTTGCAAAAAGCGATTTTGACAATGCTGTAGTTTATTTTACAAAAGCAGTAACTATCGAACCAAAAAACTTAACAGCAAAATTGAACCTTGCAAAAGCTTATGCAAGTGCAGGGCAATATGATTCTGCAAAAGCATCTTTTACAGAAATTTTACAAAAAGACAATCAAAATTGGGAAGCTTATCTTGAACTTGCAAAAGTTTGTATCGCCTTAAAAGAACCTGAAAAAGCTGAAGGCTATCTTGTAACCTTGCAAGAAAAAAATCCTACTTACAAAGCAAGTGAAGTTGCCAGTTTGCTTCAAAGTATAAAATAAATTTTGTAAAAAAAATGCGTTGGCTTACAGATTTTGAAAGTCAACGCATTTTTTTTGAAATAAATTATGTTCAAGAATTTTTTATGTTCTACGAACTCTTTGATAAAGTTCATCTTGAGTAAGAATAAACCAAATTGGTCTACCGTGAGGGCAATGAGGATCTTCAAGAGCAAATGTTTTTTTTATTATATCTTTTGCTGT
Source organism: Treponemataceae bacterium (assembly GCA_036307825.1). Taxonomy (GTDB): domain Bacteria; phylum Spirochaetota; class Spirochaetia; order Treponematales; family Treponemataceae; genus RGIG9060. Next base: position 21,861 of record JAXJWW010000001.1, read on the forward strand.
GTATTCGTCGATGTAAGTTCCTTCTTTGATTGCGGCTTTACAAGCACAAGTTGCTAAAAAGTTTCGCATAAAATCTTTTGGTTCGTATTTTTTTTCAAAAATTGATTCAAAAAGACTTTGCTTATTTCCTTGCCATTTTATTGGAATTGTAGTTACTTGCCATTTATCTGAATTTGCAATTTTTTCTAAAGTAAAACCAGCTTCTAGCATTTCATTTTTTATGCTTTCAAGATATTCATTTTGGCTTTCTGATTCAATTTCAAATTCATATGGAAAAAGAAGTTGTTGTTTTTCACCTGCTGTTTTCAAAAATTGTTCAAATAAAATTCTTTCGTGGGCAGCGTGTTGGTCAATAACATAAATTTTTTCATCTTTTTCAACAAACAAAAATACATTAAAGGCACTTCCTAAATATTTAAATTCTGGAGAAGTTTGTTTTTCGTATAAAGAAATTTTATTTTCATTTATAGATGAAGAAATTTCGGTTTCTGAAAAATCTTGTTCTGGATAAATTTGATTTTTTGCTTCTTGATAAATTTTATTTGCAAATTCCAAGTTTTCTTTTGAAGTTGAAGTTTTTTCATTTTGAAAATAAGAACTGTGTTTTTTATTAGAAGAAAAATCTGAACTATTAGAATAGCCTGTTGTTTTTGAATTTACTACAGAATCTGAAAAATCACTTGTGGAATTATGATTTTGATTTGGTAAATCTGAATTTTCTTTGGTAATTTTTGTAAAATGAGATTTTGATTCAAAATTATCATATTCTAAAGTTGGCTGATATTCAGCTTTTTCTAACATGGCTTTTTTGTTACTTTGCAAAAAAATATTTTTAAGTGAACTACTTACAGAATGATGAATCTGAGATAAATCTTTGAATTTTGCTTCTTTTTTTGCTGGGTGAATATTAAAATCAACAAGTTTTGAATCAATATTCAAAAATAAACAAGCCACAGGATGAGTTCCGTTAGGAAAACTTCCTTCAGTTCCGTAATCAATAGCTTGTACAAGAGAATATTCTGTAATCTTTCTGCCATTTACAAAAATGTGAATATTTTTTTTGTCATTTCGATAAATTGAAGAATCTCCAACAATCAATTTGTAAGACCATTCATTGTTTTCGTTATCATTTCCTTCAATTTCGTAAAAAAGTTTTTCACTAACTTTTAATTCTAAGGCTTGAATACATCGTTGAATTAAACTTGAAGTTGCTGGTAAATCTAATTTTAAAGTTCCATCATTGATAAATTTAAAATTGATTTGTGGATTAGGCAAAGATTTTTCGATAAAAGTTTGTTTACATAAATTTGCTTCAGAAGCAGGGCGTTTCAAAAATATCCTTCGGGCAGGAATATTTTCAAACAAGGATTGAGATTGAACAATCGTACCTTTTTCCAAAACGCTTGGTGTAATTATATGTTCATCGGTTAATTGTGCTTCTAAATGATATGCTGGATTGTTTTCTCGGCGAGTTGTTATTTCAAGACGGCTAACTGCCGCAATTGAAGCCAAAGCTTCCCCTCTAAAACCTAGTGTGTTTAGAGAAAGTAAATCTGACTCAGAAGTGATTTTACTTGTTGCATGAGGTTTTGCACAAGCAATTAAATCTTCTTTTGTCATTCCTGCGCCGTCATCTGTGATTCTGATTTTATCAATTCCACCACCTGCGATTTCAAGTGTAATTGATTTTGCTCCAGAGTCGATTGCATTATCTAAAAGTTCTCGAACAATTGCGTTTGGTCTGTCGATAACTTCACCTGCGGCAATTTTTCTTGCAACTTCTGGGCTTAATTGTTTTACTGGGCGATAAATTTTATTTTGTTCCATAAGTTCCTAATGTAAAAATTTTAATCGTCAATATCAGAGAATAAATCATTTGTAGGGAATAAATCTAACTTTGGTTTTGATTTTGTTTTTCCCTCAGATTTTTGTGGAGTTTCAATTTCTGTTTCTGAATCAGGTTGATTCATTAAAATTTGAATCTTGCTTTCGATTTTAGAAAGTTCTTTTTCCATGCCTTTTGCAAGTTTTATGCCTTGTTCAAAAATGTTTAAAGCTTCTTCCAATGGAAGATTATTGTTTTTTATTTGTTCACTTAAATTTTCTAGTGTTTCAAGTTTTTTTTCAAAATTATCCATAATTTATGCCTCCAAATTATTTGTAGTTGCAAAAATTTTACCTTTTGCAAGATTTATTGTAATTTTGTCACCAATTTGTGCTTGATTTACATCTTTTAAAAGTTTTCCTTCTTCATTAAATACAAGAGAAAATCCTCGTTCTAAAATAGATTTTGGACTAATTTGTTCTAAAGTATTTATTGCAAATTTTAATTGTTGTTTTCGTTGATTTATTAAATCATTCATTGATAAAACTAAACTTTCTTTTGCATCTTCAAATCGTTGTAAAAGAGGTTGTTCTATACTTCTAAATCTTAATTCTAAGTTTTCGCTAGAAAAGTTTTTTACCAGCAATTTATAATTATCAAGTTTGTTGTAAATACTTCTTATAAGTTCATCTTTTGTTCTCTCGATAGTTTTTTCAACTTCACTTAATAAAGGAACTGCTAACTCTGCCGCTGCTGATGGAGTAGGTGCTCTTACATCGGAGGCAAAATCAGACAATGCCCAGTCTATTTCATGTCCAACTGCCGAAATTACTGGAATTTCAGAAGCTGCAACTGCTCTAACAACAACTTCCTCTGAAAATGGTAATAAATCTTCAAGTGAGCCACCACCTCGACCAACGATTAGAACATCAGCAAGGTTAAATTCATTTGCAACTTTTATTTGTTGTGCGATTGTAATTCCTGCGTCAGTTCCTTGAACAACACATGGTAAAATTACAACAGAAACTAAAGGATTGCGCCGTCGAACAATTTGCAAAATATCTCGTAAAGCCGCACCTGTAGGACTTGTTACCACACCAATCGTTTTAGGAAAAAAAGGAAGTGATTTTTTGTTTTCGCTATCAAAAAGACCTTCCATTGCTAGTCGTTTTTTTCGTTCTTCTAAAAGTTGTAAAATACTACCAGTTCCAAGTTCTTCCATGGAGTTTACAACAATTTGATAAGAACCTCGTTGCGCATAAACAGATAAACTTCCTATAACTTTTACTTTCATTCCGTCTTGTGGATTAAAAGTCAAATTCTTTGAACGAGTTTTGAACATTACAGCCGAAATTGAGGCTTTGTCATCTTTTAGGGTGAAATAAACATGACCTGTACTTGAAGGTCGATAATTTGAAATTTCACCTTCGATTGTTAAGTCAGGAAATGAACTTTCGAGTATTTCTTTAATTAAGTCTGTAAGCTCTGAAACTGTCATAATTTTAGATTATATCATAATTAGATTTTAAAATGTAGTATCATTCTTGTTTAGAGTAAAATTTTTTTTCCGATAATTAGATTATGA
>JAXJWW010000002.1:0-1626 GCA_036307825.1 Treponemataceae bacterium
CCCGTATCTCGTGTCTATTGTCCAAGGAATTTACTATATTTCGGTTTATCAGTAAGTTCTTTTTTTTTGTGATTTGGAAGGCTTTTGTTTCGCAATTTTTTTTTCAATCAGCTAATAAATTTACGAAATTTCTTCATAGCTTCACAAAACCGCTCATTCCGGGCTTCCTTATCCAGTCATCCTCCTCGTCGTCGCTTCGCTCCTTCTGCGGTGGACTGCTTCGTGAACTGAACCCCTTTTTATAGACAAAATTATGCGGCATATTGAGCTCTAAATTCAATAGGGCTCAAGCCGTTTAATCCAATTTTAATACGCTCTGTATTGTAATATGCAATATATTCAACCAGAGCTTTTTTGAATCCTTCTACAGAACTAAATTTATTCATGTAATAGAATTCTGTTTTTAGCAGGCCGAAAAAGTTTTCTGCCATACAATTATCAAGACAGTTTCCTTTTCGAGACATACTTTGCGTTACATCTTTCATTTTTAGCATTTGCGTATATCTTTCAGTTCTGTAATGCCACCCCTGATCAGAATGAATGATTAAGCCTTTAAGATTGTTATATTTTTCAAAAACATTACTTAACATCTTGCAGACAAAGTTTAATGTCGGCCGATGTGAAATTGTATATGAAATAACTTCCTGGTTATATAAATCAATCAACGCCGAAAGATATATTCTCTGGCCGCTAATATTGAATTCTGTAACATCTGTAACCCATTTTTCATTAAATCCAGTTGTCTTAAAATTCCTCTGAAGAATATTGGGGAATCCTTTTCCTGCAATTCCTTTGTAAGAATGATATTTTTTAGGTCTGACACAGCTTTTTAATCCAAGTTCATTCATAAGCCGTTTTACTGTTTTATGATTTAGTGCAAAACCTGCCCGGCGAACCAACACTGTAATCCGTCTGTAGCCATAACGTCCTTTATGATGATGAAATATTTGCTTTATCAGTTCTTTTTCTGATTCATATTTATCAGGTTTATTTTGAATAGCAGCATAATAAGTACTGCGTTTCATATTAAAAATCAAAAGAAGATCCTTTAACTTGTATTTCTGCCTTAACTCAGATATAGCTATTGCTTTTTCTCTTGTTGATTCTGAGTTAAGGCTTCCAATTTTTTTAATGCTTCATTCTCCATTTCAAGCCAGTAATTCTTTTCCATGATTTTTCTGATTTCTGGATCCTTTACATGCTTGAATTTCTCTCGGATTGCAGCTGCCTCTTCTGATGTTATCAGGTTTTTCTTTCCGTTCAATTTCAACCCCTTAGTTGATTTTATCACCCATCGCTTTACTGTTGAAGGTGAAAGATTGTTCATTGCAGCAACTTTTGTATACGGAATATTTTGATCAGTTACTTGTGATATCACTTTTGATTTTAAATCATCATCATATTGTTGATTATAATCTTTGATTTTTAAACCTTCGATTCCATTGTATTTATAAAGCTTCAACCATCGTTCGACGACAGAATGAACTGTACCGATCTTCTTTGCAATGGCTCCTGGTGACAGATTTTCTTCTTCGTACAGTCTTATACATTCAAGCCGTATTTCAAAACTGAATACCCTTTGCATAACATCCTCCAAAAAATGTCTAACTTTTTGGGTTCAGTTCA
>JAXJWW010000003.1:0-71747 GCA_036307825.1 Treponemataceae bacterium
GAAAAACCGATTGTTCAATCTCCAGAAATGGGAAAAAATCTTGTTTTAACAATTGATACTGATATTCAAGCTTTGGCAGAAAAAACTTTGGGAAATCGAATTGGTTCTGCCATTGTTTTAAAACCTTCATCTGGCGAAATTTTAGCCATGGTTTCTTATCCATTTTTTGATGCTAACATTTTTAATACCGAAGATAGTTCTGCTTTATATTCAAAATTATTAAATGATCCACAAAAACCTTTGTTGAATAGGGCAGTGAACGCAACTTATCCACCTGCTTCTACTTTTAAAGTAATTATGTCAACCGCTTTGTTAACTGAAGAAACTTATTCCCCATATAAAGCAATTGAATGTGCTGGTAGAATCGAGTATGGTGACAGAACATTTAAGTGTCACATTGGGGTTCCTGGCCACGGATATATGGATTTGAAAAACGGTTTGGGTCAGTCTTGTAACGTTTATTATTGGACAATTGGTCGTGATCATTTAGGTGTTGATAAGATTGCTTCTTATGCTAGAGAATTTGGTTTTGGTCAGTCTTTTGAAATTGACTTGCCTGGTCAGTCTGAAGGATTTGTTCCAACTTCACAATGGAAAGAGCGTCGTTATCATGAAAAATGGCTTGGTGGAGATACAATGAATATGTCTATCGGTCAAGGTTATACTCTTGTTACTCCAATGCAAGTTGCAGATATGATGGCAATGATTGTTAATGGCGGAAAGATTTATCGTCCTCACTTTTTGAAAGAAATTAGAGACCCTGTTACAAATGAAGTTATTCAAGAAATAAAACCTGAAGTAATTTTTTCAAGTGATATTCCTCAGAAAGTTTGGACTGAAATAAGAGAAGATTTGCGATATACTGTTACAAACGGTTCTGCTCAATTCCCTTTGAAAAATAAAATTGTTCAGATTGCTGGTAAAACAGGTACAGCAGAAGTTGCACAATATAAAAATTCTTGGCACTCTTGGTTTGTTTGTTATGCTCCTTTTGATGCACCTCCAGAAGAAACTGTTGTTGTTTGTGTTTTGGTTGAAGCGGCAAATCAGTGGGAATGGTGGGCTCCTTATGCTTCAAATATTATTATGCAAGGTATTTTTGCAAATCAAACATATGATGAAGCAATTGATTCTTTAGGATTTAGATATTTAGCAAGACCTGTTGGTCGTCAAGAGTAAATTTGGGAGATTTGTAAAAGCATGAAAATTAGATTTTTTTCTTTATTTGATTATGCCTTGTTTGTTTGTGTTTTGCTTTTAACTATAATTGGAATTTTCTTTATTTATTCTTCTGGTGTAAACTCACAAAAAGTTTTAGTATCAAATGAATATATAAAACAAATTTTCTGGGCTGTATCAGGAATTTTTCTGTTGTTTTTGGTTTCTTTAATTGATTATCGAAAAATTAAACGTATTATTCCTTGGCTGTATCTTGCTTTAATTTTAGTATTAATTTATACAAGACTCTTTGGTCGCTATGTTAATGGTGCAAAAAGCTGGATTGGTATTGGTGGATTTGGTATTCAGCCTTCAGAATTTGGAAAAATTGTTTTTATTTTGTTTTTGGCTTGGTATTTAGATAAGTCTGAAAATGTTGAACCTAAAAAGCGATTTTTTATTTCTTTGGTAATAATGCTTGTTCCGATGGGGTTAATTTTACTACAGCCAGACTTAGGTACCTCATCTGTTTATATTCCTGTTTTCTTAATAATGTGTTTTTTTGCTGGAATTCCTCTAAGATTTTTGACTCTTTTTTTAGCAACAGGAGTTTTGACAGTTGTTATTACTGTTTTACCGATTTGGGAATCTGAAATTGTACAAAAAGATATTGCTATTGTAAATATTTTAACTGAACCAAATTTACGTTTATTTATAATTGCAGTTTGTAGTGCAATCACTGTTTTAAGTCTTTTAGGACGACTCTTTTTTAAGAAAGATTATTACTATTGGATTGCTTTTGTTTTTGCCATTGTTACAATGTCTTTGATTTTATCAATTGGGGCAGGGAAGGTTTTAAAAGATTATCAGATTAAACGATTGATTGTTTTCTTGGATCCACAAACTGATCCATTAGGTTCTGGATGGAATATTATTCAATCTAAAATTGCTATTGGCTCTGGAAATATTTTTGGGCAAGGATTTTTGCAAGGAACGCAAAGTCATTATCGATTTTTGCCTCAGCAAAGTACCGACTTTATTTTTAGTATTCTTTCTGAAGAAACTGGATTTGTTGGTGGACTTGTAGTTTTTGCTTTGTACTTAACTATTATTCTTAGAGGGTTTTCTGTAATTAAAAGTACAACTGATGTTTTTGGCTGTTATATTGCTAGTGGTGTTTGTGCAATGATTTTTTATCACTTTATTGTAAATATTGGAATGGTTATGGGAATTATGCCAATTACAGGTATTCCATTGTTATTTCTTTCCTACGGAGGTTCTTCTTTGTGGGTTGCAATGATGTCTATTGGTTTGTTAGAGTCAGTTCGATTGCGCCGATTAGATTTCCATTAGGAGTGGATAAATTGTAGATAATTTAATGAAAGTTATTAGAAGAAAGTTTATATGAAAAAAATCAGTTTTGTTTTAGTTTTATTTTTTGTTGAATGTTTTATGTATTCCATACCTTATACTCACTATACTTCGGATTATTTGCGAATTAGAAAAGACTATAATCTTAATTCACAAATAATTACAGTATTAGAACCAAATATGGGAGTAGAGTTAGTTGAAAAGGGTAAAAAAGATACTATCGATGGAATTAAATCTAATTGGGTAAAAGTAATTGCAGCAAATGGTTATTCTGGATGGTGTTTTGCAGGATATTTAAAACCTATTGAAAAAGATGTTTCTGAAGTACTTGCAAAGGAAGTTGAAAAAGTAAAAGCTGGAGCTTATTCAAAGAATTATTCATCAAGAAATTTAACAAATATTAGTTCAATATCAGAATTTAAAGAAACCGAAGGATATTATATTCAACAGCAGAGTAGAGGATTTCAAGATTCTGGTCGCGCTCCTGAAATTTTACAACTTGTTATTGCTAATGAAAAGGTTTTTGTTAAAGAAATTGATATTGTAAAAGGTGAAATTTTAACATTAAAAGAAAATGAATTTGTTTTTAACGGAAAAACTTTTGCTCATAATGAATCAAATATAAAAATAAATGATAAAAATCAAATTCATATTTTCTATCTTGAAAATGTTCCTGAAAACAAATGGTTAGGAACTTATGAATATGATAAACCTTATACAAAAGTTCCTAATATCAATTATAATCAGTTGGTAAATCAAACAACCGATGTTTTAAGAAATTATGCCGGTGTGTATAAATTTGATTCATTTAAAATAATTGATAGTAAAAATTTTCCTCTTACAGGATCATATTTTGAAAATGCTAAAATAAATATTGTATATAACGATTCTAAAAAATTTTTGTCAGTTAATTATCGTGATTTATCTAATCTTACAATGTCATATATTAAAGCTAATAATAAATTAGATTTTATTGAAACTTCATCAACTGAACCTTTTTTCTGGACTTACGGAGAAGGTGTTGGTTTTAGTGAATCAAAGTTCTGGTTTTATAAAGGTGGAATTGCAGTTTCTTATGAAGAAAAATCTTATGAATTTGATGCTAATCACGATGAAAAAGAAGAAAACTATATAAAATATGTTGTTTTCTTGAAAAAGGTTGAATAAGGGGTAGTTGTATATAGATAAAATAAGAAATATGATATTTAGGTAGACAGAATATACATTATCGGCAGTAAAATATATTACTATTTTTTAATTTTACCAATGTAATTTTTGCCCTTTTTATACAATTTTGTATTATTTTTTGTAGATTTTTATTAAGAATTTATTAAATAAATCCCTTATATTTTAAAATTAAAATTTCAATATAAGGGATTTATAGATAAGTTATTTTTTGATTACTTTTGGAATGTATAGAACTAAAAGTAAAATTACAAAAATAACTGCACCGATTCTGTGTGCGATTGATAATGCTGGAATTTGGAATTTCATAATTAATCCACCAGTTACAATTGCTACAAAATATGCAAAACGCATAATAACTTCTAAAGCTGGAATTTTCCAAGATTTAGTGTTTTTTACTGTTAAAGAAATCATCAAAACCAAACCGATTACTGATACAACAATATGTGGTACGATACCTGTATATCGTAATAAGAAAAGTAAAATACTTACGATAATCATTGAAATTAAAAAAAATAAATTCTTTTTCATAAAAATTTCCTTCTAAATTTGCTTATTTTATTGATAAAGCTTCTTCTTTAGTTGCTTTATTCCAGAACTGACTTCTTCCAAATGGACCAACTTCGCCACGCATTTCTAAAGTATCGGTTTTATATTTTTTTCCGTCTGCTTTATGAAATGTGATTTTGCACTTATATCTGCTACCGTTTTCTGGATCAATGATGTATCCATTTTCCCATTGGCCTGGATTTTTTTGAGTCAAGCCCCAGATCCAAGTTGTACCAACAACTTTAACAGTATTTACTTGAATACCATTTTGAAAGTTATCGTAGGATTTATCTTTTCCACCAGCAGTATCTTCGTTTGTTACATCTGCAGCAGAAAGAATTTTTCCATTTAACAATCCATTTTCTTGCCAAATTTCCCATCCAGCAGTCTGTTCTCCTGATTTTTCATCAACACTAATCCAAAAACCTTCAACAGAATCAGTTGCAAAAACAAAACCACTGATAAAAAATAAAACAAAAAAACATAACAAAAATTTCTTCATAAATTAAAATCTTCCTTATGAGTTTTAAAGTATAGAAATATTATAAGTTATAGTATGAAAAAAAACAACTTATTATTTTAACAGAGTTAGCTTTTCGGTAAAAACTCAAAATTATGTATAGTGATTTGAAAATTGCCCTTATAAAATTTTTCCTACTCCACTATCCTATTGTATGTCCAGTCGGATATGCCAAATATTAAATTATCCTGTGTTAAAACAAAATACTTATTGTCAAATTTGTAAACTGAAAATCCTGCTGTAGTATTGTTTCCTAGTTCTAATTGAACTTTTACAACTGGATTTAATTTTGAGATTTCATCAATTAAATTGATTTGTAAATCATCGCTTCGTAATAAAAGAATTTGATTTAATTTTTTATAAAACGATTCAAGTTTGTTTTTGTTAGATTTTTGTAAAACAAAAATTTTATTTTGGGCAAAATCTTGTATTATGATTTCTTGAATTTTAGAAGAATCTTTTGAAACACTTTCTGGAATAAAATCTTTTCTTATAAAAAATTCTACAGAAGGATTTATGTAATCTGAAAAATAATTTTCAGTTTGATAAATCTGATTATTTTTAAGATTTATTATGTCAATTTTGCTATTTGTAAAATCAGTTTGTCCAAAGGTTAATGCACTAACACTTTGTGAGTTTGAGAAAATATCTAAAGATGTATAAAAAAGTATACAGTTGTTTGTTTGTTTTGTGTTTTTATTGTATGTTTTTTTATACATCTTGATAGTTTTTGTGAAGTTTTTTAGCATTTCTTCGATTTTGTTTGTGTCTGCTGGAAATTTATTGCCTTCAGATTCAACTATCCATTGTTCATTTATTTTTTTTATAAATAAATTTTCATTAAATTGTATAACTTTTATTTGAGTTAAATATTTGGGATTTAATAAAGCTGATGTTACATATTTATTTGAACTATTTTTGTATTTTAAATTATTTATCCCAATAAAAAAAATGATAACTAAAATTGCAAGAAACAAAATTAAAACGAGATTTGTTTTTTTATATAAATCTAAATTTTTTAACTTCATTATTTTTCCTTAAAAATTTTTCTTATTAAAACAAAAATTGATAAAACAAATATCGGAACAATTATTGTTATTAAAATTGATAACCGTAGTAAATATTGTAATTGAATTTCATCAAGTATTTTTGTAAAACCAAAATCATCTGCTGATTTATTTTTTAGTTTTGATAAAAATTCTTTTTCGGTTAAATTAAGAATCAAATCTGAAACATAATTTAAGTTTTCAAAACTGTTTGTATAGCTTATCATTTTAGAAACAAAATATTGACTTCCAATAATAATAAGTTTGTTTTCTTTACTTTTTGAGTTAAAGTATCCGCTAAAGGTTCCAGAAAATTCAACTGCAAGATTATATTTTTTTTGTGTTTGTAATTCTGGTTGGATGTTTTTTTCGTTTAATGGACTTGTGTTGATAATATTTCCGTCTAAGTTGTAAATATTTTTTAACCAACTTTCTGCACTACTTTGTTGTAATATTTTTGCTGAAAAATTTTTATTTGTGTCATAATTTATTGCACTTGGCCAAAAGTAAATTCTAGAATTTGTTTTTATCCAAAATGGATAATCAATAATTTTATAGTTATCAGAATATTCTGAAGATTGCAATTTGATTTGATAGCAAGATTTATCAAGAACTAATTTGTTATCAATATCTATTCCCCAATAAGAAAGCATATTGATAAAATTATCTTGTTGTTTTTCTTCATCAATTAACCAATCTGAATTTATGTTAAATGAATTAGGAGAAGTTGTAACTAAAATTTTTCTTCCAGAAAAAAATTGATTTTCAATTTCGTGGCAATCTTCCATTGTAAGTTCTGAAGAGCCTAACAATAACAAAGGAATTTCAATGTCTGTATTTTTTAATTGTGAAATTTTTATATCGGTAAAAACTAAAAATCCAGAATATTTTAACCACTCGATAATATCTAAATATTCATTTTCTAGTGACAAATTGTTTCCTGTTATAACAATTACACTTTGACTTTGATTTGTTTCTAAGGCTAAAATATTTGAAGTTAATAAATATTCCAACATATTTGTATTGTATACTAAAGGAATCGTTTTGTAGTTATCAGAAGTTTCTAAAATAATTGATGAAAAAACTGAAGTTGTTGTTTGATTAAGTGAATTTTCAGTTTCAATTTGTAATGGTGGAATTTCAAAATTTTTTAGTTTATTTTTGATTTCACTTTTTTCTGTAACTTTTTCAAAGTACAAATTTATATTGTTAGATAAATCGCTATAGAGTTTTAGAAAATCTTTAATTTCATTTATTTGGGGATTTATATTTGCTAACTCTGGTGAATATGCGTAAGTAATATTTATGGGTTTAGAAAGTTCTGTTACAATTTGTTCTGTTTCATTTGTTAATGAATATTTTTTATTTTTTGTTAAATCTATTTTTTTGTAAAATAATGAAGTATCAAAAATTAAAAAAAGCAAAATTAAAATAATTATCTTATTTTGAAAATTAAATTTATATCCTTTTGTTTTTTTGTAAAAACAACTTGATAGATATAAAAATAAAATTCCAACAAAAAAATAAAATGAAAAATCTTTTGTGTTAAAAATTCCTTTGGATGCAGAATCATAGTGCCATGCAAAAGAGATATTTTGTAATAGATTAAATAAAAATCCTTCACTTAAATTTATGTGTTGTGGAATTATGTGAATGCTATTAAAAATAAATAAAATCAAAATTGTGATTATCAAACTTGCAATTTTATTTTTGAAAATTATCTGAATAAAAATTGAAAGTGAAATTATTGATGCACCGTAAAATAAAATGCTCAAATATCCTGTAAGAATTTGTGCAACTTCAATATTTCCAAATTGATTTACAAGAATCGGAGTTGTAATTCCTGCAAAAATTGAAAGTGCAAAAATGATAAAACAACTTAGCCACTTTACAAAAATTTTTGTAAAATCATTTACAGCGATTGAATTAAAAATTCCTTCATCTTTAAAAATATTAAAAGATAAACAAGGAAGCGCAACAATGCTAATGTATGGAAATATTGAAAAATAATATTTTAAATCAACTGTTTGATTTATAAAAAATCCGTTAAAGATAAAAAAGTAAATTCCTGTAATTATTGTAAGTAAAAAAAATGAAATGTATGTGCTACTTTGTTTTAGTAATATTGATAATTCTCGTTTTAATAAAACTGAAAATCGATTTGCAAAAGAACTGTTATACATTTTCAACTCCATTTTGATTAGAAACAAGTTTTAAAAATGCTTGTTCGATATTTTTGCAAGAATGTAATTTGCAAATTTCTTCTTCTGTTCCTTGTGCAAGGATTTTCCCTTTATTCAAAATAATTATTTTATCGCAAAGAGCATCGATTTCTTGCATTAAATGTGTTGATAAAATTATTGTTTTATTTTTTTTCAAACTTAAAATTAAATTTCTAATTTCATTTATTTGAATTGGGTCAAGTCCAGAAACTGGTTCGTCTAAAAGTAAAATTTCTGGATTGTTTGATAATGCAACTGCAAAAGATAATCGTTGTTTGTATCCTTTTGAAAGTGTTTTAATTTTTTTATTCAAAACTTCTGTTAAGTTGCATTGAGTTAGGATTTTTTCAAAATTATTTTTTGCTTCAATTTTGTTTTGATTACAAATATTTGTTGCAAAAGTTAAAACTTCTTTTACAGTTTCTTCTTCGTAAAAAAACGGTTGTTCATGTACAAACCCAATTTTTTCTTTTAGTAAAGTTAAATTATTTGAATTAGTATCATATAAGTCTTTGTTGTTGATAAAAATTTTGCCTTCTGAGTTTTCAATAAAAGACGGAACTAAATTTCCAGAAAGCATTTTTAGTAAAGTTGATTTTCCAGCTCCGTTTACTCCAAGTAAGCCAGTAATTTCACCTGAACAAAACTTACAAGAAATATTATCGATAGCAATTGTTTCTTTTTCGCTTTTCGAATTTTTTACTTTGTATATCTTAGAAACATTATCAACTTGTATCATTTTTTGTAAATACTAATCCTCATTAGGAATTTCAAAAGTCATTCTATCTTTTGATAAAACTGTTTCTGGAAAAACGCTTTGTGCTTCTGTAAGTAAGTCTTTTAGTTCGTAGTCATTGTATCTAGGACTATAATGAATTAAAGCCATTTTTTTTACATTTGCATCTTTTGCAATTTGCGCTGCCTGAGTTGAAGTCATGTGTTTTTTTTCTTTTGCTTGATCTTCAAAATCTTTTGCAAACATTCCTTCGCAGAATAAAAGGTCTGAACCTTGAACTTCTTTTGCGATAGAATCTAAATAAAGCGTATCAGTAACATAACTGATTTTTCTTCCACTTCTTTGCGCCCCAAGAACTTGTTCTGGTTTTACGATTGTTCCGTCTTCTGCTTCTACTTCGAATCCTGCTTGAAGTTTTGCCCAAAGTGGTCCACAAGGAACTTTGAGTTCCCTAGCCTTTTCTGGATGAAATTCCCCAGGTCGAGGTAATTCTTCTAAAGTATATCCTACGCAAGTTTTTGTGTGTTCAAGAGGAAACGCTCTGATGTAAAATCCGTCTCCTTCGTGACAAACGCAAGGAGCGGTAATTTCTTTTACAATGATAGGATAATTGATGTACATATCCAAAACTTTGCGACTTGATTCAATATATTCAGCAATTTTTGGAGGACCATAGATGTATAGAGGTTCGTCCCTATCAACTTGGGAAGATAACATTAAAATTCCCGGAAGTCCTGTTACATGGTCGGCGTGAGTGTGTGAAACAAAAATAGCATTTATCTTTTTCCATTTAAGATTTAAGCGTCTTAAAGAAACTTGTGTGCCTTCTCCCCCATCAAATAAAAATAAATCCCCTTCTCGTCTAACTAAAACTGATGTTAAATGACGATAAGGTAAGGGCATCATTCCGCCACAACCTAAAACAAATGCTTCTAAATTCATAATGAAAATATAGCATAAATATTGATAATGGTAAAGATAAGTATTAGAATATTTGTATATGGAAGAACTTAACAAATTGAAAGACTACGCAACTGAAAATTCTGTGCCAATTATGTTTGATGAAGGCATTGAGTTTATCGTAAATTATATAAAAAATAATGATGTGAGTTTTATCTTAGAAATTGGAACTGCAATCGGATATTCTGCTATAAAGTTTGCACAAATTCATCCAGAAATTAGGATTTTTACCATTGAGTATGATATAGACCGATATCAACAAGCGGTAAAAAATGTAAATAAATTTAATTTAGGTGACCAAATTACAGTTTTTTTAGGTGATGCCTTGAAATTCAATTTTACAGAAAAATTTGATTTAATTTTTATCGACGGTGCAAAATCTCAATATGTAAATTTTTTTGAAAAATACAAAAACAATTTAAAAAAAGATGGTGTTTTTATAAGTGATAATTTATTTTTTCATGGAATGGTGGAAAATCCTGAATTGACACAAAATTACAGCACTATAAAATTGATACGTAAACTAAAACGCTACATAGATTTTTTAAAAGCAAATACAGAATTTGAAACAACTTTCTATCAAATTGGAGATGGTGTGGCTGTATCGAGAAGGAAGTAAATTTTTTTTTACCTCTTATCTTCCCGCTAATCGTTTTTTTACTGTTTTGTACCAAAAACTTCGCAAGGATTCTGCAATTTTGTATGGTGTATAAATCCAAGAAATAGGAACATCTAAACTTCCTACCCTATGGATATTTTTTCCTCCAAAACCGGTTTTAAATCTGTAAAGTCCGTGCATTGGATGATTTTCGTCGTCAGTTGGTGGCATTCCGTAAAAATCGTAAATTTGTGAGCCAAAATTTTTTGCATCTTTAATTGCGTTCCATTGTAATAAATATGCTGGCATTAAATTTCGTTTGATATTACAAGAAGCTCCATAAACATAAACTGCTTGATAAGGCATAAACAAAGTGATAATACTTGCAAGAACATCATTTTCGTGTTTTGCAATATAGAGACTCACTAAAGGGGATTTTTTACCTTCATTTTTTTCTGACAATTCTAGTAAATCTTGATAATATTTTTTACTGTGAATTGCAATTCCATCGCGCTTTGCAGTTTCTAAATATAAATCGTAAAAAGTATCAATTTCTTTGCTAGTGGCTTTTTCAATTACAACACCTTTTTTACTTGCTAAATTGATGTTATATCGCCACTTACTTTTCATATTTGATAAAATTTCGTCTTCAGTTTTTGTTAAATCTAAAGTTGTTGTATCTGGTGGTTGAATATCAACTTTGTTTTTTTGAATTGAACCAAATGGAAACTTGTTTTTTACAAATTCATCTCGTTCACTTGGTGTTTCAAAATCAATTGGAGAATCAAATCTGATACAAATTGTGTTTTTAGGAAGAAATTTTTTTATTTTTTTTGAAAATTCGTCAAGTAAAGTTAAATATTCATCACTTTTATAATCTTGAATAATTGAATTTTCTTTTTGCAAAGTAATTCCCATGGGAATATAAGCCAAGTGGAAAATCTTTGCAAATTTTCTGACCAAAATAGAAACAGTAAAATTATTTTCTTTTTGATTTTCAGTTTTTAAACTGAATTTAACATCAAAGCGATATGGTTTCCATCCGTGTAAAGATTTAAATTCAGCCCAAAACTTAGATTGAAGATAAGGCTCATTTTTGTACCAATCAGCCCTATCTTCTTTTGAAAATTCAATTTCAAAATTGTACATTTTAACCTACTTCACCATTTTCAGTTAAAACAGTTGTGATTTCTTTTCCATCAACAGTCAAAGGAATATTATTTACGCAAACAACTTTGTTTACAACTCTAATTGGAACTGAAAAGAAAGTATCTGCGTCAATTTCTGTTTCTTTTTGTGCGTTAGGGTTTGTATCTTTTAATACAACTGGAGTTCCTGGTTTTGCCCAAGCACAATCAAGAACTTCTACACATTCTTTTCCATCTGCGTCTTTGTAATCTGCAGCAAGTAACATTCCTCTACTTTCGATTCCACGCATTTTTCGAGGTTTTAAGTTATCTGCAATTACAACAGTTTTTCCAAGTAAATCTTCTTCTTTTAAGTAAGGCACAAGTCCAGAAAGAATTACTCTGTCTGTTCCTGTTCCGTCATCCAAAGTTTCGATGTAAAGTTTATCTGCTTCTGGATGTTTTTCAACTTTCATAATTTTTGCAGTTTTAAGAGCAATTTTTGTGTTGAAAGTTTCTATTGGGTCTACAGGTGCTTTTTCTTGTGGCTTAGCTTCTGTTTTTTCACCTTTTTTTGCTTTTTTATCAGCTTTCTTTTCATCAGTTCTGTCTGCTTGACTTCCTGCATAGCGCTGACGGTAAGCTTCTGTTGCTTTATCATCTAATGGTTTGAAATAAATTTCGTTTCCAGCAACTGTTGAAAGACCTTCTTTTACACCAAGATTATCCCAATTTAAGCAATCTTTATCTGCTGGTTTTCCAACAAGACTATTGTGTGGTTTTTTACCAAAGAATGATAAAACTTTTGCTGTGTATTGAGGCATATAAGGATGAGCCATAATCATCAAGTCTTTAATTACATAACAAAGATTCATGATAAGACTTGCAGCTTTTTCTGGTTCTGTGTTTCGAGTTTTCCAAGGTTCACCGTCTTGGAATGCTTTATTTGCAATTGATGAAATAACAAAAATTTCTTTGAAAGCGTCTTTTAAGTTTGCCCATTCAAGATTTTCTGTAATTTTTTGTTCAGACTTTTCAATTTCTGCCCAAAGTGTTTCGTCAATTTGTCCTTGTGGAATTACGCCTTCATAGTAGCGAGAAACGAAAGTCAAAGTTCTGTTTACAAGATTTCCTAAATTTCCGATAAGTTCGCTATTAACTTTTTCTTGAAAGTCTTTCCATGTAAATTGAGTGTCGGCTTTTTCTGGGCGATTGTAAAACTCGTAAAATCTCCAAGCATCTGCTGGGATTCCTGATTCTTTTGCATCGCTTCCAAAAACACCAATTCCCTTTGATTTACTAAATTTTCCAGATTCGTAGTTCAAATATTCTGTACTACTCATGTGATAAAGTTTTGTCCAATCTTTTCCTGAACCAATCAAAGTTGATGGGAAAATTACTGTGTGGAATGGAATATTGTCTTTTCCGATAAATTGGAACAAATCAACAGGATTTTTTGCATTACTTGCTTTTGATTCAGATGGAAGCCACCAAGATTTCCAATCAATTTCTTGATTATTTAATTTATCAGTAAGTTCTTTTGTTATTGAAATATATCCAATTGGAGCATCAAACCAAACATAGAATACTTTGTTTTCGTATCCTTCTTTTGGAACTGGGATTCCCCATTTTAAGTCACGAGTAATTGCTCTTTCTTGAAGTCCGTCACGAATCCAAGCTTGAGTCATTTGAATTGAGTTTTTTGACCACTGTCCTTTTTCTGCTGTTTCTTCCATCCAAGGTCCGTATTCAGCTTGAATTGCAGGAAGATTGATATATAAATGTTTTGTTTCCCGAGGTTCTGGAGTTGTGCCACAAGTTGAACAACGAGGATTTTGTAATTCTGTTGGGTCTAAAAGTTTACCACAATGTTCACATTGGTCACCACGAGCATCTTCATAGCCACAAGATGGACAAGTTCCTTGAACAAATCTATCTGCTAAAAATCGTTCACATTTTGGACAATAAAGTTGAGTTGAAGTTTTTTCTGTGATAAAGCCTCTTTCATCAAGCATTTTGAAAAGAGATTGCACAATTTCTGTTTGTTGTTCAGTTGAAGTTCGTCCAAAATTATCAAAAGAAATATCAAACCATTCATAAATATCTTTGTGAATTGCGTGATAATAATCGCAAAGTTCTCTAGGTGTTTTTCCTTCTTGTAAAGCTCTAGTTTCTGTGGCTGTTCCGTATTCGTCTGTTCCACAAATATACATTGTGTCATAACCTTTGCTACGACAAAATCTTGCAAAAACGTCTGCAGAAAGCACCTGCAAAAGATTTCCTAAGTGAGGAATGTTGTTTACATAAGGTAAAGCTGACGTAATAAGTCTTCTATTCATATTTTCATCCTAATTATATAATTTTTCCAAGAATATCTAAACTTGAACTAATTAAAATTTATTTTTACGATTTAATCGTTCTATTATAAAATTTTATGGATATTTTGTAAATATGGATTTATTTACGATTTTGTTCTTCTGTAAGAATTGTTTTTATATTATCTTTTTCAATTTGAGATAATTCATCTTCAGAAAAATTTGGATTTACAGTATAAGGCTTTTCCCAATTTTTTGTTTTGTTGTATGAAAAAAATTCTTGTAAATCTTTTGACTTAAAAGAATATCCATGTAAAGCATATATTGTATTTCTAATAAGTCGTAATTGTGGTTTTGTGTACCAAAATAAATCATCTTTTGAAATATGTTTTCGGTTGAAATAAAAATAGGACGGAAAAATTTTTGGGCCAGTATCATTTAAAATATTTGTTAGATTAAAAGTAAAAGTATCTGTGTAACTTGGCTCAATATTATAAAAAGTTGTCTGAAACTTATTATCAGAAATTCTTGAAAACTGTGTTGAAATATCTTCGTAAGAATCTTTTTTATTCATTATTAAAAGACTTGGGTAAGCATAAGGTAAGTTATTTTCCAAAATCAAGGTTATTTTTTGTATTGGATTTTTCCAACTAGAACCTGTTCCGTATAGGTAAGATGCGACCAAAGAAGAACTGGAACTACCATAATCTGATTTGTAAGAGATTTTTGTTTTTGTTACTGAATTTTTTTCAAAAGTAATTTTTCTTGTATAAGCACTTTTTAATTTATCTTTATTCAATTCTGTGTTTTGTTTCCACGATGTATCGATTGGTTTATCTGAAAAATTTGTTTCTGTATTATTTGTCCAACATTTAAAATCATAAATTAATCCATGTCCATCTATTCCAACTTCAAAATATGGAAATCCAACTAAAAGAGTTATTGTTTCTCCTAGATTGAAAAAATCAAATTCAACAGATACTTCATAGTATTCAGGATTAAAAGTTATATAAATAACTTCTTGTTGCATTTCAATAGCAATTTCACCTTCTTGAGAAGGTATAATATTTCCACCGACTAGTGAAAAAAAAGTATCGTTTGCAAAAATTGAAAAAGTTAAAAATAAAGTTAAAAATAACAAAAAAACTTTTTTCATAATATACTCCCAAAAAAATTAATCTTCTTTTTTTCGTTTTCTTGAATTAGAAGATTTTTTTGTAGGACAAATTCCTAAAAATAAAGTCTTTTCAAGTTCGTAACTTGGTGGAATATCGATTTTCCAGAAAAAAGAACTTGTTGTAGCTTGATAGCGCTTTTCAGTTTTTTGATTTACTGGACGATTTATATACAAAGGTTGAATACAGATTCCAGCTTCTTCATTTGGTTGAAAAACAAAAACATTTTTGTTTGGAATATCTGTAAATTGAACTAATGAAACTCCATCTTGTCGAATATAAATTTGATCTGGACAACTTTGGTTTTTACTATCTGCTGAAATAATTTCTATTAGTTGTTCATCGTTTGAAATTCCAGATAAACATAAATTTGATTCAACTGCAAAATAACATTTTAACGGAAGTGGACTATCATTTTTTAAGATATATTGAACTTGGATGCCATTTTGTGTAAATGAAAATTTCTTTTTTAATGTAACTGGTTGCTGTAAAACTCCAAAAAGTGCTGTGGCTGTTAATTGTAATTCTTTTCTAACTCTATCAAAATTTTGTTCTGAGTAAACAATTTGAGAAAAAACTGCACTTGTATTTGAAAAATCTTCTGTAAAGTTGTCAAAATTTTCAAAACTGATTAAATGGTCTAAAAATAATCGCTTAGGATATGGGTCTGTTACTCCATCAAATACAGAAAGTCGCCCCATTGTGTCACAATAATTTTTTGAGTTAGAAATTAAATCTAATTCAAAAATCATTCCTCCACATTGAGAAACAAAAGCGTTATATTCATTTTGATGAATGATATATTCTTTTCTTCCGTCCATATCGTAGTCAAAACTTAATGCAGAATCAGTTAGTGTTTTGCTTGTTTCTCGGACAATTTTTTCTGAGGATAAAAGATTTTTGTAGGCATTTCCTCTGATTTGTTCACATCCGATTCCCGCATCTCCTAAAAACCAATATGATTCTTGAGTTTGTGCTTTCCATAAATATTCTCTAGCAGATTTTTTTCTGATTTTATCTCCACGAGATTGAGAAACTATCAAACTTACATACATCATTCTTGAATACAAATACTGAACTTCTTGATAAGTATGTAAAAAGTTTTTTATATTTGTATTTTTATGGGTTTGATTTACTTCTTCAAAAGGTTTTGTTGTCCATTTTTGAATTTCTGGAGGACATCCTGCTGGAACAAAACTTCGAATACAATCAGAATTATTTTTTAAGTATAAAGATGGATATGAAAAATCAAACAAAGGTGAACTTTCTACTAGTCCACAAAATGTTTCTAACCAACCACTTTCAAGCAATTTTGATAATTCATTAAGCGTAAATGATGTAAAATACAAGTGATTATCATTTAGATAAAGTTCATTATTTTTTGATTCAGAAAGTTTTTTTACCTTTTCCAAAATTTTTTGTGCATCTGGAAGTTCTGTAAAATCTAAAATCGGCTGATGAAATGGAATTATAGTTAGGGTTTTTCCCATATCTTCAACAATAAGATTTTTTCCTTCTGGTTCATTATCTGGAATAAGTGAATTATGTAAGATAGCAAATTCCATTCCGCAAGTTTTAAAACTCGAAATTAAAGAAGGATCCCAAACTGTATCACCTAAAAAAATTCCTCTTGGCTTTTTTCCAACTTGCTTACGGATATTTGTAGTATTTAACTCGATTTGACCTACTCTATCAATAGGCATAATCAATGGAAAAATCGGTTCATAAAATCCACCACCAAGAATTTCAACTTGTTTACGATTTACCAATTCTGCTAACAAAGTGATAAATTCTGTATGATTTTTTTCTAACCATTCCCAAACAGGCCCTGGTAAATAAAATGTAAAACACACCTTAGGATGATTATAGAGAAACGAGATAATTTTTTTTAATGTCTTATTATAGGTGATTTCAAAATCATTATTTTCTATATCAGAAATATGACAATGTAAACCACAACTTACTGAAACTATTCCCATATATCCTGTTCACCAGTATCTTTTTCTTTGTGAAAAATATTATAGCATACTTTCCAGAATGTAAAAGATTTTTCTTCTGGTAAAGTAACTTTTTTTATACATTTTGTAGGACATCTTGAAGCAGCTAATGCTCTATCATGATTTATTGAATAATCGGTTACAGCCAAATTATTTTTAACACTAAATCCCGTTGGCGCATAAGGTGAAGTACATTTTGCACAAGCCGTACATGCTCTAGAACAAGTTGTATCTGTTTTATCATGTGAAGAACATTGAACAACAAAGTCTGTTCTTGTTGGAATCATTTTGATAATGTTGTTTGGGCAATATGAAATACATTTTCCACATCCGTTACATGCTTCTGTTACAACTGCTGTATTATTTTTTATAATAATTGCATCTTGCGGACAATGTGAAACACAAGTTCCAAAACCTATACATCCCCAAGTACATCCATTTTCTGTTTCGTAAAGCATCTTAAAAAGATTACAATCTTTTTGTCCTTGGTAATTGAATCTTTTAGCAGAAAAAGTTTTATCTGGAGCACAGAAAACAACTGCTCTTTCTTTTGCGTGAACATTATTTTCTTGGGATTTTTCAATTACGTCTAAATCATCATCATAAACTAAGTCTGTATCTGAAATACTTTGTTTTTTTATTCTAAATCCATAATGTAAAAAAACTAAAATTACTGTGCTAAGGATAAAAAATAAGCAAGCAAATAAAATCGGTAAAATCATAAATTATCTCCAAATGTTAAGCCAAGAAATATTTGTTGCAAAAAAAGCACACATAATAATTGCTATACTGATAAAAATTAAAGCACCAGTTTTAAATTCTTTCAACGGATGAGAAGTTTTTATTCTTTCTCGAATAGCAAAAATAATTGGAATCATTAAATAATATGCTGTACAACAAGTTAATACGATAAATATACATTGAAAAACAGTTACACTTTCACTTATGGCTAGTAAAACACATGGAAATGAAATTGAAATTTCTAAAAGTGATATTTTCTCGCATTTTGAAAACAAAAAGGAAACTACTAATGAAAATAAAAGATGCAAAACTATACAACTCATAGGTGTAAGTTCAATAATATTTATAGGAGCAAGGATGTATACCGAAACAAACCAAGATGAAACTGCTGATAAAACAGAAACTATGCTTGATTCTAGGTAGTTCATCCAGTGAATTTTCCAAGTTTTTGAGTTAATAATTAGTTTTTTTAAGCCAATTCCGTAAATTAAAATTCCAGAACAGCAGAATGCATAATAAAAAATTGAATCAAATAAAAACATCTTTAGTATAACTTTCTCCTTACTATATCAAATCGTCGATTTATAAATGTAATAAGTGCTAAACCTAGGGCTAAAAGTACGATTGCACAAGGAATTGAACCCCAGAAAAATGATTTATAATATTGATGAATTGACGGAATTGTATATTCTATAAATCCAAATTGGCCAGGTAAAGTAAAAGTACTATATCCTATGTAATCTCTTATTAAAAAGAAAAATAAAGTTAGTAAGCAAAATTTTAAAGTATTCAACATATTATGTGATAATACGTCTGAGAAATCTTTTTCTTCATCGGAAGCAAAAAATCCAATAATCATTGATGAGAATGCAGCCAGATAAATTGTAAAATTCATAAAAATTGAAATTACAGGAGAATATATTGCCAAAAGTTGATTAAAAATTGTACACAAAAGAATTGAAATTACAAACTGATAAAAAACTGCTGAATCTTTTGAAACAAGATTTCTGATAATTCTATTAAAAATTGTTCCAAAAAATGTGATAAAAAGCATTGCAATACAAATTACCATTCCAACAGCAAATCTACCAGTTGCTGGAAGTAAAACTGAAATTGCGGCTGCTATATATACTAAATGTGATTTTTTTTTCATTCTTCAGTACCTCTTACATAAGCTTCTGTCAAAACTTTTTTCCAATGATGAATCATTGTATCTGTAATTCCATATTCTAGTGGACTAGCTTGTGTATTCTGAATACCAGCAAGACCTGCTACTTCGAGAGAATTATCATTTCCAATAAAAACTACAGCCATTGGTCCATTCATTCCTGTAATTTTTGTAATAAGTACAAAGTTTTTTACACTACGATTTTTTAAATCTGTAAGTTCGAAAAAATGTGAATTCAAAGAAATTGGAAGTTGAATATTTATTTTTTCACCAATTTCGTATCTTCCTACTTCTTTTTGATTTAAAACATATTGAATAGTAGCTGATAATTTTGAATTTTGCATTGGTTTAGTAAAAATTATCAATACTGAGAGTAAAATTAAAAATAAAAAAATAACAAACAAAAGAATTGCAGTTCTTTTTGCCTTTGTCTTATTAATTTCAAGCATAATGGTTGTTCCTTATAGTTTTATTAACCCAAACAGAATAAAGTTTATCTTCTAAAAGTTGAATTAAAGGTGAAATTACATTTGCAAACAAAACTGTAAACATTGCACCAATTGGCGAAGTTCCACAACCTGTAATTAAAAATGCGATTAAACCAACAATTACACCATATAAGAATTTACCAAGATTTGTGATAGGTGTTGTTCCGTAAAAATCAATGATAAAAAATGCAACAAACAAAGTTCCACTTGTTAAAAAAGCTAAAAGCAAATCTCCCTGCCCTATAATTCCTGTAAATGGAGCTTGAGAAAATAATCTTACTAAAATACCATAAACAAGTAAAAAAGTACTTGGTACAATCCAATTAATAATTCCAAGTGAAATCAAAATCATAGATGAAATCAAAGTTAAAATATTAAATCTAAATGCAGGAATTAAAGATTGAGTGTCCCAAAACATACTTAAATATCCTGTTGGAATTTCAATTCCAAAACGAGAAAAAAAGTGTGTATTTAACCAAAATGTAAGAGATGAATCAAAATTCAAAACAGGGATATCGCCATTTTGTATCAATTGTATTCCGGGATTTCCTGATTCAAGATATTCCTTTGTGATTAAAAATTCAGGAAAAAAAGAAATTCCTAAAAAATAAATGATAATTACTGTATAAGCGGCTGGATTTATCCAAGATTCTGCATTCCCGCCAAAAACATATTTAACTAATAACAATGATAAAAGTACAATAAAGAACACTGGTAAAATCGGATAGTTTTGAGGAATAAACATTCCGATAAAAAGACCTTGTACAATTGCAGTTAAATCAAACAATGTATTTATTCTTCTTACCTTGTTACTTATAAATTCAGCGAGAACAGAAGCCAATATGGAAATTGTAATCAAAATTAGTGATGAAAAAGCTTTTGTAACAATCAACATAACAATTTGAGGAACTAACAAAACCAAAAATGCTGTTGAAATATTTGTTAATGAGGGTGTTAAATATGAAAAAGGCGCAATTGTTAAATCTCTATAATTTTTTTTCATTACTGAGTATCCTTTATAAGCTGAATTGTTTGGCATAATGGGATTCTTGAAGGACAAATTGTATTACATAATCCACATTCTGTACAAAGCTTGATTGTATCCAAAATATATTGTTGAACAGGTGTATCAGAATAATAATTTGAATAAAGTTTTTCTGGATGTAAGTTTTCTGGACAAATATTATGGCAACGTCCACAACGAATACAAGCAGTTTGTCTTTGATCGGGGAAACTCCTTGAAGAAAGAACAAAAATTGATTTTACATATCGAGTAATTGGTGTATCCAAATCCGAAATTGCAATTCCGTTTATCAATCCATTTATGATAATTTTTGCAGGTTCTTTAATAAAACCATTACATTCTTCAAATAGATTTCTAAAAGTAGTTCCAATTCTGATTTTAAAAATTCCATTCATAGCAATATCATCACCTTCAACTTGGATGAATCTATCAATTGCTGGATATGATTTTGCGATTGCATTGTAAACATCAAGACTTGTTGAACTATCAATAGCAAAACTGTCTTTGTAATTATTAATACCTTTTGATTTTAAGAAACTGATTACTTTTTGATTTATATATTTATATTGTCCTCTTGGATAAACATCAATATCAGTTTCTAATGAATGAACTTTGATATTTCCAAAATATTTTTTTATTTCGTTTTCTTCTGGTAAATTCCAAGTGTTTTTTTCAGAAATAAAAATTACATCTCTCGTATCGATTGTATTTGCTAAAATTGCTGCACCTTCAAAAACTTCTTTTGCAAAATTTTCGGTAATGTATTTATCAATTACTGTGTCTGGGTCTGTATCAAAAAGACGAATTACTAAAGGTGGCACTTCAGCAATAGATTTATTTTCTTTATTTTTTACAATTTCGTCTAGTTGCTGTGCTAAAGAAATCGGTTTTTCAAAAGTATTGATAACTCCCATTTGTGAAAGTGTCTTTATTCGTGTAATACTATTGGAAAATGTCCAATTTATTATGTCTCGTTTTTTTCCAGAAAAAGAAAAATTCCCTTCCATCCTAATTAAAACAGCCGGAAGTTTCTTTCCATTGGGATTTATAACATTGTAAATATCTAAGACCTTTCCTGGAACTGGTGAATGAATATAAGCTGGTAAATTAGTTTTTTCATCTTTGATTTCATTACTTATAGAATTTTTAGCAATAACTTGCCCTTCTTCAACATAATCACCTTTTTGCACAATAGATTCCATATGAGTTTTAGAATCCTGTGTCAAGGAAACTACTGCCAAAGATGGTAAAAAAGCAATACTATGAGAATTATATTTTTTATCTTGAAATCTGGAAATTTCTTTTATAGAAACCATTTTAACATCCTATTTTATAAAATTTATAAAAAATAAAAATTTCCGCTCCAGAAAATAACATTGCAATAACAAAAAGAATAAATGTTAATGAAGTTGTTCTTTTTACATTGCCAAAATCAGAAGCACAAAAACTTTCTTGATCCAAAAGTACATTTTCAATTACTGGATTATCAGAAGATTTTATATTATCTAATGCGGTATTTATAAAATCTTTAGAAAACACAGCTATTTTAACTGATTTTGTTTTTATAATACCATTTTCTTCAAAATATTCTACAGTATTTACAGATGTTTCTGGAATCACATTTGAAACATATCCTCTATTCTCTGAAAAAGAAATAAAAGGAAAAACTTTTGCATTCCAAATTTGAGAAACATAATCACCTAAATCAGGTAACTCTGTTGGAGATTTTTTTGATTGTAAGCTTGTATAACTTCCTATAGAAAAACCCCGGGTACTAGTATACTCCAATGGTGTAGGAATTAACAAGGGGGTATCTTTACTTGTTTTATCAGAAATAGAAGGTATCAAAATATATGATAAAGCTCCGATTAAAATAAAAACTGAAAGTCCATAAAAAAGATATATCATTTTGGGATTACAAAAGTTATGTCCACTTGCACTTACAATTTTTGCAAATTTCAGTCTATTTCTTTTTTCATCATAGTATGAAATTAACCAAGAAATTATTAAAATTAATCCAATACAAGAAATTATTGTAAGGAAAAACAATAGAATTCCTTTAAATCCACCTAAAATACCTGAAATAACACAAACTGAAAAACTTAAAATAACAAAAAGATTATTTACCAAGGCTGATAATATATTTTTTCGATTTATATATTTATCTACAAAGTAAATCATTACAAAAGTGAATAAACTAATTACTAAAGAATTAAAATCAGGAAAAACTACTGTGAATAACAACATTGGCAATAATGAAATTGAAAACAGTAATTTATTTTTTATAAATAAAATCAAAACGATAAAAGATATTACTGCCAAAATGAAACTAAAATAAGGAAAAGATGCTTGTAAATCAATGTTGTAATCAAAGGGTAATGCCTTTAGAATTCTGTTTTTTACAGTTTTAGGAAGATAATACAATCGATAGTTATTGTATTTGTCATAAAAATATCGATAAATGTTATCTTGATAAAAGTTAAATTCTGAAGGTAAAATTGGAGAAAATTCTGAATTTACATTTAATCTTTGAGAACTTTCAGAAACAACTGTATCAATAGAAATTTTAGATAACTCATTAAGAACTGTTTTTTCAGGGATTTTACTATCTACAGAAAGAACCTTCCAATTTTTCCATGGGGATAATATGGGCGTTTCTCGTAACAAAATCATTGAGAATACACAGAGAATAACAATAATTAGCGAAATAATAACTGTACTTTTTGTTTTCATCACTTATTAACAAATTGAAAAAGCTACACCAATAGAAATACCTAAAACTGCACCGATTACAACTTCAATTGGCTTGTGCCCTTGAACTTCTTTTACAGGTACAAATTTAATACCTGTTTGTTCCTCAAAATTTCTTCCAAGTTCGTTAAGTCTTTTTGCTTGAATACCACTTGAACGCCTAACACCTAATGCATCACGAATAACAACCATCATAAAACAAAAAGCCAAAATAAAAATATCAGAATTTATTCCAGCTCTAAATCCAATAGTTGTACACAAAGAAGAAACTAAAGCTGTATGACTAGATGGCATTCCACCTGTACGCCAAAGTAAAAGCTCAAACAAATGCTTTATTGAATGGATTTTTCCTAAAAAGAGACTGATAATTGTTTTTATAAATTGGGCTGAAAACCAACTAAATATACAAGATAAAAATACTGGGTTAGTAAACAGCAAATGTAAGTGAATTCTTGCATTAGATAACATACTTCCTATTTTTTATGACCATAGAAAATTTGTCAAGGGGTTTGTATAATTTATTAAAAAATATTATTCTATATCCATGGATTTTATTGATTTTAAGACATCTTCCAATGATAAAGACAGAAGATTTGATACCCTTTTACGAAAATTTTTACCACAAATGCCTCTTTCTTTAATTTTCAAAAATATTCGTACTGGATTTATCAGATTAAATAATAAAAAAGCAAAACAAGAAACTAAAATTCAGTTAGGTGATATTATTAACATTGAAAAACGCCTTTTTGAAAAATTTTCAGCAAGTTCAGATTCTTCTAGTAATTCAGAAAAAAATTTACAAAATGATAAAAATATCAAAAAAAATACAGATTTTATCAATGAAATTACACTATTTAAAAATCAAAATATTTTGATTTTAGATAAACCTTATAATATGAATGTTCAGGATTCTAAAAATGATAAAAATTCTTTGGATAAAATCGTAAAATCAATTTATATAAAGGATTCTCTTACTTTTGTACCAGGACCAATGCATCGTCTAGATAAATTAACAACTGGGATTATTTGTTTTTCTCAAAATTTACAATGTGCAAGATGGTTTTCTGAACAAATATCAAATCATTATATACAAAAATATTATCTTGCAATTTTAGAAGGAAAACTTTTAGAAAAACAAGAATGGATAGATTATCTAGAAAAAGAAAATGAATCTTCAAAAAATGGAATGCATAAAAGTAAACTTTCTTCAGCTTTAGATGGTGATACTGAAGGAAAAAAAGCTATTACTATAATTGAACCAATTTCATACGGAAAATACAAAAATATGGATATGACTTTTGCTAAAATTTTTATCCCCACAGGTAGAAATCATCAAATTAGATTGCAATGTTCTAGTAGAGGTTATCCAATTTTACAAGACAGTTTGTACAATAGCAGAATATCAAAAGAAAAAAATGTTTTTGAACAAAATCTTTATCTACATTGTTATAAATTAATTTTTCCATCAAATAACTTTGATATACCATCAGAAGTAAATTCACCTATTCCAAAGACTTTTGAGAATGCTCTAAAAAAAATACTTGCTAGAAACTATATTTCAAGTTTATAATTATTAGGTTATATGAAGATTTTATCAAATTTTTTAGGCTTATTTAAAGGTATTACAACTTACGCTTTGGTTGGTCCTAGTGGAACTGGAAAAAGTTTTAGAGCTAGGCTTGTTGCAGATAAATATAAAATCGAAGCAATTATTGATGATGGTTTACTAATTAAAGATGAAAGAATTCTAGCAGGTCGTACAGCAAAGCGTGAAAAAAATTATATGGGAGCCGTAAGGGTTGCCCTTTTTGATGATAAATCTCATAGGGACGAAGTTCATAAAGCGTTCAAGGAAGCTAATATTAAAAGTGTTCTAATTATTGGTACTTCAGATAAAATGATTCGGATGATTGCTGAGCGTGTTCAACTTCCAATTCCTAATGAATCAAAAATGTTTAGGATAGAAGATTTTCAAACAGAAGAAGAAATAGAAGATGCTCGCAGTTCTAGAAAAGTTGGAAAGCATGTAATTCCAGTACCTGCAATTGAAATTAAGCGAAAATATCCAAATATATTTTACAAACCATTTTTAACAAAGAATTCTAGCAATGACTCAGTTGAAAAATCCTTGGTAAGACCAGAATTTTCTAAGGCTGGTAAAGTAACTATGTCTGAAGCTGCTCTTTGTCAGATGGTAATGCACTGTGTTTTAGAGTTTGATAATAATATCAGGGTAAAAAAGATAACTATAAAATCGAATAAAAATGGATTTGTTTTAAGAATTCTAATTGATGTACCTTTTGGAACACAATTATCTGGACAAATTCACAAATTACAAGAATACATCACAGATAAAACTGAAAAATTTACAGGAAATCTAATTGATGTAAACATTGTAATTGATAAAATCATAAAAACAGAAGAACCAAAAACTGAATAGAATTTTTATTTTTTTACTTTCTTTTTGTTTTGATTATTTTCTTGTTTTTGTTGTGTTTTTTTAGGATTTTTTAATTTTACCCCAATCTTTTTTAGAGAATATTTTATAGCGTATTCTAATTCTGTTCTTTGTGGATTCATTGGAAGAACAAAGTGTCTACACTGTTGCCAAGTTTTTGCGTAAAGCTCCCCAGAATTATTATTTGTTTCAACTTCCATAGTCCAGTCTGTAAGATTTAGAATAAAATCTTGAATTAAGTAAACTAATTTTTGTCCAAGACGAGCGTCAGGCTGAACAATGTGCAAAGCATCAAGTTCCTTTAGTTTTTCAAGATAATTTTTTTCGTATTCTTTATTTGCGTACATTAATGCAGTTGCTGATGGCTGTAAGTAAATATATAAATCAGTTTTTAAAGCATTTTTTACAATTTGGTATGAATGACCAGAATTGATAATCTTTAATAATTCTTCAGTTAATCTTGATGGTGAAACTGGTGAAAGTAAATGTGCTGATTTTCGAATTTTATTATGTAATTTAAACGGAATTTTAAATCCAGTTGTTGCAGAATATTTTATCGCTCGTAACATTCTAACAGGGTCTTCAACAAAAATTGATTTTAATGGAATTACGGGGCGAATTATTCCCTTTTTGATGTCCTTTACACCATTTACATAATCAATTATCTGTTCTTTTAATGGGTCAAAATAAAGAGCATTGATTGTAAAATCTCTTCGTTGAACATCTTCGTCCATTGTACCAAAAGTATTTCCAACAGTTCCATCTGCAAGTGAACGGAAAGTACTAACTTCAAAGATTTTTTGTCCAAAGAAAATATGAACAAGTCGGAATCTTCTTCCAATTATGCGAGAATTTCTAAATATTTTTTTTATTTTTGAAGGTGTTGCGTCGGTAACAATATCAAAATCTTTTGGAGTATTTCCAATAAGCAAATCCCGAACAGCACCTCCAACAATGTAAGCTTTAAATCCGTAATCTTTAAGCTGATTTATTATTTTAATTGCATCTTTATCAATTTTAGCTAAATCGATAGAATGCTCATCTTTTGTATAAATCATTGCTTTTTTTACTAACTTACCATTTTTGTCAGTTGTGTATCGTACAAGCACGATTAAAAGAATACAAAAAACAAGGTGTAAAAGTCAATAATATATGTAAAACAAGTAGTCGAAAAAAAAATTTTTATTTGTTATAATTAGATTTAATATGGAAAATCAAGTGTTAAAAGCAGAAAAAATGATTTTTGGTGGAAATTGTATTGCAAAAATTTCCCAAGGTGAAAATCAAGGAAAAACAGTATTAATTTCAGGTGCATTACCAAATGAAATTGTAGAAGTTGAATTTATTAATTCTACAAAAGATTATGAAATTGCAAAAGTTGTAAAAGTGATAGAAAAATCTCCTTTTAGAGTTGAACCAGAGTGTAAATATTTTGGTCAATGTGGAGGATGTAATTTACAATATGCTCAAGAAGATTATCAAGTTCAATTGCGAAAAAATATTTTAGAAGATGCTTTTTTGTCAATTAAAAATGAAGTAAATGATTTTATTTTGCCGGAAATTCAAATTGTAAAAGACAATTGCTGGGGATATAGAAATAGATTTCAGTTCCATAAAGGCGGATTAATGGAATCAAAGTCTAATAAATCTGTAAAAATAGAAAATTGTAAAATAGCTTCAAAAGAAATTAACTTTTTTTTAGCAGATAAAAATGCTATATCAAATCCTGTCTTTCAAAATGCTTCACGATATTATATGTTTGGATATGATGAATGTTTAAAAGGTGCAATTCTTGAAGAAAAAAATAAAAAAACTATTGTTGGAAAAACCAAAAAAAAAGTTAAATCTGGGGGAAAAAGAAATATCTACGAAGGAACTGTATTAAATCCGGAATCTTTAATGAGTGTTGATATTTTAGATAAGAAAATTACTTTTGATGTAAAAGGATTTTTTCAATCAAATGTTGCAATGTTGGAAAAAACAATTGAAATTATAAAAAAAGATTTTGGTGGTCAACATTTACTTGATATGTACGCCGGTGTTGGTACTTTTTCTACTTTCTTATCAGAAAATTTTACAAAAACAACACTTGTGGAACATAACAGAGATGCAATTTCTCTTGCTGAAATAAACCTTCATGGTAAAAATCATGAAAGTTATGGTGTAAGTGGAGAAAAATGGGTAAATGAGTATTCTGATAAAATAAAAACAGAATTTGACGGTGTTGTAATAGATCCACCTCGAAGTGGAATGGAAAAATCAGTTTTGAAATGGTTATGTTTGTCAAATATTCCATCAATACGTTCTGTTTCTTGCGATCCAATAACTCATGCTAGAGATATAAAAGAATTAGTAAAAAATGGATATAACTTAAAAGAAATTTATTTGTTAGATTATTATCCTCAAACAACTCATATTGAAAGCTTAGTTGTGTTAGAAAAGGACTGAATGTGTAATGAAAAGTGTACAATGTTATAAAAAATCATACAAGTTAAGAAGTTTTCAAGTTGTTTTATTGTTTTTATTTGTTGTAAGTAATTTGTTTTCATCAACTGAAAATGAAAATTTGTCAAAGAACAAAATTTCACTATCTGATTTTCCCTCTTGGTATACTGTTTTAGGTGGACAAGCGGTTGCAAAACCTGTAAAAACTTCTTATGGATTTGCTGTTGTAAGTGATGGGCGCTTATTATCAGCATGTTCCGAAAAAGGTGATATTTTATGGCAAAAAGGTTTAAAACAAAAAAGTTCACCCTACTTTATTTCTGGATATTCTGATACTTTGTATTTGGTATCACAAAATGGTATTTTAATGATGTTTAATCCTACAGGAATGATTTTATGGGAACATAAGCTTAAAGAGTATCCTGTAGAAAATTTAATTTTAGGAAATGATGGAAGACTTTTTGTTAGAGGATTAAATACGCTAACTTGTTTTTCAATGACAGGAAAAATCAAATGGACAAAGGATATTGGACAAAATTCAAATATACCAATAACAAAATTTTCTGATGGTTCTTTACTTGTTATTTTAAAAAAGGAAATTGATGGCTGTTCAACAGCTTTAAGAATTTCACCTTATGGAAAAATTTTAGAAGAAATAACTTTTACAGGAAAAGTAACTTGTTCAACTAATTCTGAAAATGGAATTTTAGTTGGTTTTTCAAATGGCGAAGTTGGATATATCAATCTAGTTGAAGGAAAAGCTAAAACTTCTTGGTCAATAAGTCCTCAAAGTTTTGAAAATTCTTCGGGAGTTTACCCTCTAAAATTATTTTCGTATAAAAATAGTTTTTATGTGTGTTTTTCTAATACAAAAATTTCTTGTGTTCAATTAGGTAAAATCACTTGGTCTATTATTTCTGATGTAAATTTAACTCAAATTCAAGATTTTTATTCTGATAATTTAACAAGTTATTTTATTACTGGTACAAGTACATTTTGTATTAGTCGAAAAGGCGTTTTGCAAAAAATTTATACATATACTCACGGAAATTCAACCTATCCATTTTTTCTTGAACCAGGTTTTTTGGTATTTTCAACTCCTGATTGGTGTATAAATGCTTATCGAATTGTACAAACAACGGAAAAATATAAAGGGAAAATGCAAATTCCTCAAGTTTATAATGATAAAGACTATAAAATACAAAAAATGTATAAATTAGACGAATGTATTATATCTCTTTTACAGGATGATACAAGTGAATGTGAACAAGATATTTTAAAAATTTTGTCTTATGAAATTCAAGATATGATGACCTACTATTATCTTCCAAAAGAACAACAAAATAGGATTAGAAATACAAAAGGATTTTTAAATACAATTAAAGCTTTAGAAATTTGTGGTAATACAGGATTAGGTTGTTACACTTCTCTTTTATCGCTAATAATAGAAGAAGAGCGAGATTTTTCAGTTGTAACTGCAGCTATAAAATCAGCAGGAAAATTATGTTATGATGACGGAAAAATCATCTGTGCAATGGAACGATTATCAAGAAAAGCTGAATTTAGAAATGATGTACTTTTACAAAAAGAGTTTTGTAATACTCTTTATCAAATTTGTAGATTTATGGGAAAGCCAGTTTTATTAAAAAAAGGTAAAGATTTACTTGTTTATCTGTTAACAGGTACTACAAATGAGGAAATAAAGAATTTTACAAGAGAAACTATGGAAAAAATCATTGCATTACAGATGTAAATGAGTGTATAATATAAAGAAACTTAATGTTATGGAGATTGATAAAAACTTCTCCAAAAATGGCGTCCAAGTTTTTATCTAAAGTTTGCGTTGCAAACTTTCTTATTTAATTGCAGTTTCTTACTTTGTTACGAAACTGCGTAAAAAGTCAATTTCAAAACTCAAGTTTTGTTCATTGATTTTTTATTGGAGAATAGTATGAAAAAACTTTCTGTTCAGATTTTATGTTGTATTTTGGCTCTATGTATCTTTCCAGTAGTTGCTTTGGAAGTTGATAGAGAAGAACTTAACACAGTTGGTAGCGATACTGTTGTATTTATCAACTATACAGGACCTCAAAATGTAATTCAGACAAAAAGTCAAATTGCAGAAATCGGTTCTGGATTAGGGCGACCTGTTGCAGATGATCCTACAAAATCTGGTAATTTTGGAAATTCCGCAAAGTATCAAGTTATTCATGCTGTAGATCCTTCTCAAACAGATAAATTAGATGCTGATATTCTTATTATTGGAAATAATGCAACTGTTGATCACATTAAAAACTTAAGAACGATTATTAGTGCTTATTTGGTAAGCGCTTATGATTATTCACAAAGTGATGCTGATACATTGTCTGTTTTTATCACAGTTTATAACGCTGTTTATCGTGGAAAATTAGATGCATATAATCAAAAATACAAGTCAGTTGTAATGAAAAATCTTACAGCTGATAAAGCAGGTCTTTCTGTAAACTATGAAGAATGGCCAGGAAAATCACAAATTGTAATTCCTTTGGCAAAAATCGGTGGTGGATTAAGTACTATCGATACATCTGTTATTTCTGATGATAAAGTTGTTGATTCAATGCAAGAAGATGCTGATAAAGGTGTTGATGCTCGTAAAGAATTGGTAGATATCAAAGAACGTGAAGCTGATGAAGCAACTGAAAAAGCTCAAACTGCACAGAAAAAAGCAACTGAAGAAAAGAAAAAACTAGAAGAAGAAAAGAAAGAGCTTGAAGAAAAGAAAGAAGCTTCTGAAAAAGCTACAAAAAAAGCAGAAGAAAATCCAAATGATAAAAATGCTCAAAAAGAAGCTGAAGAAGCTAAAAAAGCTGTAGAACAGCAAGAAAAAGTTGTTGAAAAACAAGAAGAATCTGCTAAAGAAGCTCAAGAAGAAGCAAAAGAACAACAAGAAATTGCTGATAAAAAACGAAACGAAGCTCAAGAAGACAGAAAAGAAATTGCACAAGACCAAAAAGAAGTTATTGCAGAAGAAGCTAGA
This sequence comes from Treponemataceae bacterium, assembly GCA_036307825.1. Taxonomy (GTDB): domain Bacteria; phylum Spirochaetota; class Spirochaetia; order Treponematales; family Treponemataceae; genus RGIG9060. The sequence goes on from JAXJWW010000003.1 coordinate 31,051, forward strand.
AATGCTGCTGTTGTAAATACAGCTTATGGTCTTAAACTTTCAGAAGATAAAGATATGCTTTCAACTCTTGTAAAAATGGATGCTGATACAGGAAGAATTATCAAAGAATCACCTGTAACAGTTATTCGAAACAGAATAGTTTATCAAGAAGGAGAAAACTTTGTTGCTATTGCTGGTAAAACTAAGGGCAATGCAACTGTAAAATTAGTTACTCTTGATGGAACAAATATGGAAATCATTGGTGAAAGTGCTCAAACAATAGCTGAAGATTCTGCTATTGTAACTTACAATGGTTTTTATTATGCAGTAATTGTTGATGGTGATAATTTTATTCTTGGAAAATTTAAACCAGATTTAACATTAGCATGTTCATCAAAATTAAATGTAAATTCTTCTACTCCGATTATGGTTACTGATAAAGGAGTTGTGGTAACATCATCAAAAGGTAATCTTGTTTTACTTAAAGCAGATGATTTATCTCAAATTACTGAATAAATAATTAATTTTGACAGAAAAATTGGACTGTTAAAACTTAGTCATGTTAAACTTGTTTCGTATCTATTATGCAAATAGATTCCGAAACAAGTTCGGAATGACACGATGAGTTTTAGTGTATTTAAAGTAAACTTAAATTGGATTTTAGGACTTAGTTTTGTACAAAACAGGGCTAAGTCCTTTTTTTATTTAGTTAATTTTGAATATAGATTTTCGTACTCTTTTGCGGATGTTTCCCAAGTGAAGTTTTTAGACATAGCTCGTTTTTTCATTTTTGCAATATGCTCGTCTTTGTTGTACCAAGCAAAAATAGCCCAACCTACTGTGTCATAGATACTTTGCGGAGTTAAATCATTTAATAAAAATCCAGTTCCTTCCCCTGTTTTTTCATTATAATTTTCAACAGTATCTGCTAATCCACTAATATTACGAGTTATTGGTAAGGTTCCATAAAGTTGGGCGCACATTTGATTTCTTCCACAAGGTTCATATCGTAGAGGCATGAGTAAAAAATCACTTCCTGAAATAATTAAATGTTCTAGTTCTTCATCGTAACCTACAAAGGCTTTAAAATTAGGTAAAATTTTTTCTAAGGATTTTAATTGCTCTTCACACCATCGTTCGCCTAACCCCATAACTACAAATTGAACTTTCATATCATTACAAATTGCTTGTGAACATCCCTTATTTCCAAATATTTCGAAAATTCCGTTTTGTTCAATTAATTGACAAGTTAAACCAATTAAAGGAATTTGTGGATTTTCTTCTAATCCCATTTTCTTTTGTAATTGAGTTTTATTATAAAATTTATCTTGCAAAGTTTCTGATGTGTAATTTTTATGAATGAATTTATCAGTTTTAGGGTTCCAAATAGTTGTATCAATTCCATCTAGAATTCCATATAAATCTTCTTTACGATAATTTAATAATGAATCTAATCTAAAACCATATTGAGAATTAAGAATTTCTTTTGCATATGTGGGACTTACTGTTGTGATTAAATCTGCACATTGAATACCAGCTTTTAAGAAGTTCATATCATCATAGTCTTCAAAACCTGCTAGATAATAATTTTTCCATTCAATGCAAGTTGTAGGAAAAAGATGTTTACCATAAATTCCTTGATAACCTAAATTGTGGGCTGAAAAAACTGATTTAGTATTAGAAAATTCTTTTTTTTGTCCTTCATAAAATTTTAGTAAAACAGGAATTAATGCACTTGGCCAATCGTGAGCATGCATTATATCAGGAAACCAATTTAGTTTTCGGCATAATTGAAAAGCACTATGGCAAAGTAATGAAAATCTTTGTGGATTATCTTCGTAGTTAGGCTCATTTTCTGAACCGTAAATACCTTCTCTACCAAAATAATCTTCGTAATCTACAAAATAAAATTGTAAATCATTTTCATTTTTTGTTTTTATGCTTGTTGTGTAAATTGCTGTATATATTTCTTGAAATTCACTTGGAACTCCCAAAGATCCTTCTAATTGTGTTAGAATGTCTTTGGAAATTCCATAGTATCGAGGCATAAGGATTTTTACATTATGACCTTTATCAACTAAGGCACTTGATAAAGAAGTTACACTCTCTGCAAGACCACCTGTGCTTGCAAAAGGCATGGCTTCTGGTGTAATCATAAGTATATCCATCATAAACCTCTAAAAATCTACCAAGTATTTTTTGCTTGTTTTAATGCTTCAGCACAATTTGTGATTGTTTTTTCTGAAACACAGAATGCCATTCTAAAGTATCCTGGACAACCAAACCCTGAACCTGGTGCACAAAGAATATTGAATTTCTTTAAGTGGTCACAGAAAGCAAATTCATCGCAAATTTCATCATCTCCATCTTTTGTGATGAATTTTTTGTTTTCGTCTAAAAGAGGCATTGGTGCTTTGCAGAAAAGATAAAAAGCTCCTTCTGGTTCAACAAATTCAATACCAGCATTTCTTACAACATCAGTAATCATTTTGCATCGATTTGTATACATAGAATAGTCTACATCGGCATTCCAAGATTTTGCAACAACTTTTTGGAAAAATGCAGGTGCATTTACATAACCTAAAGTTCTTGTTGTGTATGTACAAGCTGCAATAAATTCACCTGCGTTTTCACATTTTGGATTTACAGCAATAAAACCAATTCTCTCTCCAGGTAAACTTAAATTTTTTGCAAATGAAGTAACAACAACTGCATTATCATAAAGTGGGAATACAGAAGCAACTTTTTTTCCGTTATAAGTGATAGCTCTGTATGGTTCGTCACAAATTAAATATGGTGTGCGACCTGTTTTTTTACCATGTTCAACTAAAATAGATGCTAATTCTTTGATTTCTTCTTCTGAATAGATTTTTCCAGATGGATTATTTGGTGAATTGATTAAAACAGCAGCTGTTTTTTCTGATAATGCATTTTGTATTCCTTGAATATCCATTGAAAAATCTTTTTTACTTTTTACAGGAAGAAGTTTTCCATTGTAGTTTGTTACATAACTTCTGTATTCTGCAAAAAAAGGTGCTGGAACAACAACTTCATCGTCAACATTTAAAATTGCTTTGAAAACACTATTTAAAGCCCCTGCTGCCCCTACAGACATAACGATATTATTTTCTGTTAATGCACTTTCGCCAGAAAGATTTTGTTCAAAATTAACTTTATCAGCCATCGCTTTTCGAGTTTCTACATAACCAGCGTTAGGCATATAAGCATGTCTATCTGAAGAATTATCTTTTGCAAGTTCATTTACCACATCAAAAATTTTTTGTGGAGGTGGCATATCTGGATTACCTAAACTAAAGTCGTAAACTTTGTCTGCTCCAAACTTAGCTTTAAGTTGGATACCTTCTTCAAACATCTTTCTAATTACTGAAGAACCTTTACTGTTCATTAGTTCTTTGATATGAGTTGCAATAGCCATTTTTTTTCCGTCCTATTTGAAAATAAAATATATTTTATTATACAAATTTTACGAAACTAATCTACCCTTCCAAACATAACCTTTACCTTGTTCACTTCTGATCCAAGAAACAAGTACTATATATAATAAATTTAAATGTATAATTGGAAAAATGAATGCTATATATAACGGTAATTTTCTTGTAGCAAAAACCATGAGCCATGATAAACAAGATAGAACAATGTTTATAATTAGCGATAATGTAAATGTATCAATATGATTACTGTTACTAAATTTCATTTCAAAGAGTTGGATTACACACAAAGGTGTTGGTAGCACAAGGAAGAAAACAATTGCAAAAACTAGAAAACCCATAATTATAGGATTTTTTCCTACAAAATCAAAGATATTTTTACTTATCCCTCGTACAGATTGTTCATAACTTTCATACATTCTACAAGTTGCAGCTTTATTAAAATCAAGGAAAATTGTTTTAAATCCTGCTCTTTTCATTTCTCTTGCAAGATAGATGTCTTCTGTTGTGAAATTTTTAATTTTTTCATATCCACCAATAGATTTAATTGATGTAGCTTTTACACCAATAAATTGACCAATTGCTGTAGAAAAAATTGGTAATTTTGATAATTGATTCATCCATATTGGAATTGCTAATCCTGTAAGAAGATAAATAATTGGAATTGTAATTTTTTCTCCAAAGGTTTCTATTCTTTGTCCTATGTACCCTGATACTAAATCTGCTTTATGTTTAAGGATATTTGCCATCATCATTGAAATAGAATCTTTTGTATGAACTGTATCAGCATCTGTAAAGAGATAGTATTCTCCTTTTGCATGTTCTAAAAGTTGTTGCATTGCAAATGATTTTCCTCTCCAGTCAGATGGTAAAGGTTTTCCTGAATAAAGTTTTATTTTTCCTGGATGTTGTTTTTCTAAGTTCTTTACAATTTCGTAAGTTTTATCTGTGGAATTGTCATCCAAAATTAAAATTTCATAATTTTTATATGTTTGATTAAGAAATGATTGAATACAAGAATTAATGTTGTTTTCTTCATTTCTAGCAGGAATTAAAACTGATACAAAAGGTTGCTCTTCTGGCATTGTAAATACAGTATCCTTTTTTGTTTTTAGAATATTTAAAAGTGAAAAAACAAAAAAGTAAACTCCTACTATAACTAATATCAATGAATAAAGTTCCATAAATTAATCCTCCAGCATATTATCAATGATTGGTTCTACATCAACTGTAATGAAATCATTTTTTTTGTATTCTCTAGTTTGCATACTCTGTAAAAATTTATTGTATGGATAAATTTTTGCAGCCAAATTAAACCATTTATCAGCCTCTGTATATTCTTTTTTCTGATAATGGACATATCCTAAGGATACATATATATTAAAACAATCTTCTTCGTCAAGATTGTCTTTTTCCAAAATTTCTAGGTAGATTTTTTCTGCCTTAGAAAAATTTCTAAATGGAACTGGTCCATAGGCAATAATACTACATATTAAGTATCTTGCAGCACCTAAATGGTTGTCAAGTTTTAGAGCCTTTTTTGCAAATTTTCCAACTTTTAACCCATTTGCTATTACATACCCAGTTGGTTTTAATGTGCAAATTTGCGCAAGACTTTCAGCATAGGCAAGATACCCTTGTACAGTTTCTTTTATTTGAATTTCTTCTAATGCTAAATCCATTGAAGTTTGAAAAAATTCAGTTGCTGTAGTATTGTTTTCTATATACATATAGAAAAGACCCATTAAGTAATCACATTTTGATTTTTCTATATTTTTATTTAAGGAATTATCATTGTTTAAAATTGATAATGCTTGTTCATATTTTTCTATTACTGATTTTTCGTTTGTTGAATTGCTATTATAAACAGTTCTTCGTAAGTCATAATAAGCACTTTCGTAAGTTTGGGAAAATACATACTGACCAATTAATAGCGAAACAATTAATAATAAACGATATTTTTGTAATTTCATACAATTTAAGTGTAATTAGTCATGAGAAAATAGTCAATAGGTGTAAGTATATGCGAAAAACTGTAATAAATGTAAATTTCTTCTTTTTTTTGTTTTTTTTAAATATAATATTACAATAATTGATATAATTTACTTGCATTTAAAACAATTGTGTGTTACTATGTTCATTAGTTGAACAATAAGTATTTAAATCTTTTAGTGTGTTTCGGCCACAAATGTTTTTATTTACTTTTCATTTTCTCTTTTTTTATAAATGGCTAGAAAATTGTCATTCCGAACTTGTTTTGGAATCTAGACATAGTACAGATATTTTGTATTAAGTTTAGGATGACAGTATTATTTGTTAGCCAAGTTAAGTACATTTTTTTATCTAAAATAAAAATCACATGGAAAACTCAAAAGATTTGACGGTATTGTCAAATGTGCATCAGACTTTATTATCCTCACCTAATGCAAGCCAAAGAGATATTTCAAAAGCTTTGAATATGTCTTTAGGAATGACTAACAGTATTTTAAAACGCTTTGTTGATAAAGGCTGGATGTGTATGCATAAAATTTCAGCAAGAAATATTAAGTATGTTTTAACACCAGAAGGATTAAAAGAAGTTGCAAAACGAAGTTATAATTACATAAAGCGAACAATAAAAAATGTTTATGATTTTAAGGAATTGATTTTAGATTTTGTAGGAAAACAAAAATTTTTAGGAATAAAAAATATTATTCTTTTAGGTGAAGATGACATCGCTTTTATTATTGAGTATGCGTGCCATAAAAACGAAATATCATTTTGCAATATTAAAGATATTAATAATGATATTAACATAGAAAATAATTCATTGTTTTTGTTATCAGAAAATATTGATGAAGAAAGTTGTCCTAAAGAGATTTTTACTCAGAAGGTAAGTAACATTATGGATATTTTATTACAAAAGTAAGAGAGCGTTAGAAATTTTGGATTTTATTATCAGATGGAAACTAAAACTTTTACCAAACAAGATGATCTTTTTTTCTTGCAAGTTAGATTATTTAGATTGTTACAGATAAAATTTAATATTGATTTTAAAAAATGTAGTGAAATATTTCATAAATATAAAGTTTATGACTACATTGAAACTTGTTATGAATTTTTTCATATACAAGGTGATGAAGAAAATTTAAATGACATTTTGATATATTTAAAAAACAATGGATTTGATTATGATTTTACAATATAAAATTGAATTGTATCATGCAAGTTATATACCTGTAAAAAATATAGATTTGTCTCTTTGTTCTGATGGCAAAGATTTTGGTAAGGGATTTTATTTAACTACAGATTATAATCAAGCATGTAAATTTGTAAAAACTTCAATAAAAAAAGCTATAAAAAATGGAATTGAATTAAATAATAGTTTTGTTGGTTATATTTCCATTTATGTATTTGATAAACAGGATGAAAATCTTTCAATTTTTGAATTTAATGATGCTGATGTTGAATGGTTACATTGTGTAGCGCTACATAGGAAAAGAGATTTGTTTATTGATACATCTACAAACTGGAATAAATATGATGTAATTGCTGGTAAAATAGCAAATGATACTACAAATCAAGTTTTAACAGCATATATTAATGGTTTGTATGGTGAAGTTGGTTCTGATTTTGCTGATGAAACAGCAATAAAACTTTTGCTACCTAATAAACTTTGTAATCAGATTTGTTTTAAAACAGCAAAGTCGATAAATTGTTTAAAATTTTTGGAATCAAAGGTTATAAATATCAATGAATGTTAGTAGATTTGAATATAGCATGGAACTTCTTGCAACTATGACAGCAACAGAAATTGCAAGACGACAAAATATTTCAAATATCGAAGCCTTTGATAAATTTATTCAATCTGAAACAGCAAATATGCTTTTTGATGAAGAAACAAATTTTTGGTGGAATGGACCTGACTATCTTGCTGATGAATTTGAAAGAGAGTGCATAGCTAAAATTTAGAAAAGTAAGAGAGCGATTACACTCTCCTAGTTTTTTATAGATTAAACCCAAACAAGTCTTTTGCAAAATTTTAGGCAATTCTTGTTATTTTGTTTGTGAATACTTGTACAGGTTTCTTTATTGTAACAAATTTCGGTACATTTAAAGGCAACTTTATCAACACTTTCGTTGATAAAAATTTCCATTGCAGAAGGTGTTCTAACTTCTTTCTTTAACTTGAATTTATACATAAAAACTCCTTTTGTGCTGTCTTTTGTTTTTTTTATAAGACAACATTTTATTTAGCTTGTAAGGCAAACTTTAGATTTTCCAAAAGAAATCTTCATTGCAATCTTGTATAAAGATGTACAAAAATGCTATATCATTCCGAATTTATTTTTGGAATCTATACAACTTTACAAAGACTCTGAATCTAGTTCAGAATGATAAGATTCTTTTTGTATATTGAATGTCCCTACACTATTATTATTATGTAAAAAATTGTATTTTGCGTGAAAAATTTGAAAAAAAATGGGAAAAAATTTTGCTTTTATAAAATTAACTTACTTTTAAGGATTTTGTATGAACTATAAGTTTATTGATATGACAGTACACGGTGATCATCGTGGAAAACTTATTTCACTTGAAGGAAATAAAAATATTCCTTTTGATATTAAACGTATGTATTATATGTTTGATACTCTTCCAAATGAAGCAAGAGGATTTCATGCTCACACAAAACTTGAACAGGTTATCATTGCAATGGATGGTGCTTGTAGATTTGTTTTAGATGATGGAAAATCTCGAGAAGAAGTTTTGCTAAATCGCCCAGATGTTGGTTTATATATAGGACCTGGAATGTGGCGTGAAATGCACGATTTTAGCTATGGTTGTAAATTAGTTGTTTTAGCTTCTGAATATTATGACGAAAAAGAATATATTCGTAGTTATGATGAATTTTTGAAGAGTTTAAAGGCATAGTTTATGATACATCCTACTTCTGATGTAAAGTCAATTGATATCGGCGAAAATACAAATATTTGGCAATTTTGTGTTGTTTTTCCTCAAGCTAAAATTGGTTCTAATTGTAATATTTGTGCACAAGTTTTAATTGAAAATGAAGTTGAAATTGGAAATAATGTTACAATAAAAAGTGGTGTTCAAATTTGGGACGGAATTACAATAGAGGATGATGTATTTATTGGCCCTAATGCCACTTTTACAAATGATTTATTCCCACGTTCTAAAAATCCTGAATGGAAACTTTCTAAAACAGTAATAAAAAAAGGTGCAAGTATAGGTGCTAATGCAACAATTTTGGCAGGAGTTACAATAGGTGAAAATGCCATGATTGGTGCAGGTAGTGTTGTAACAAAAGATGTTCCTGCCAATACTGTTTGGTATGGTAATCCAGCAAAATTTATTAGAGAGGTATAGCTATGAAAATACCATTTTTAAGTTTAAAAGATGTAACAGACAAATATTCAAATGAAATTCATCAAGCTGTTAGTCGTGTTGTTGATTCTGGTTGGTATTTGCAAGGTAAAGAAAACGAAACTTTTGAAGCAAATTATTCAAAATATATTGGTACAAAATATACAATTGGATGTGCAAATGGTCTTGATGCTTTAATTTGGATTTTACGAGCATATATTGAACTTGGTGTAATGAAGCCAGGTGATGAAATTATTGTTCCTGCAAATACTTATATTGCATCAATTTTAGCAATTACAGAAAACAATCTTGTTCCAGTTCTTGTTGAACCTTCTTCGAAAACTCTTCAAATTGATGATTCATTAATTGAGGAGAAAATTACAGATAGAACAAAAGCAATTATGATTGTTCATCTTTATGGACAATGTGCTTATACAGAAAAAATTGCAGAACTTTGTAAAAAATACGCCTTAAAACTTATAGAAGACAATGCTCAAGCTCATGGATGTTTGTATAAAGGTAAAAAAACTGGTAGTCTTGGCGATGCTGCAGGACATAGTTTTTATCCAGGAAAAAATCTTGGTGCTCTAGGCGATGCTGGAGCAATTACAACTGATGATGGAGAATTGGCAAAAGCTGTGCGTTCTTTAGCAAATTATGGATCTTCTAGAAAATATGTTTTCCAATATCAAGGAAGAAATAGTCGTTTAGATGAAATTCAAGCTGCCGTTTTGGATGTAAAACTAAAACATTTGGATGAAGATGTAAAATTGCGCCAAAATGTTGCACGAAAATATATTAATGGAATTAAAAATCCAAAAGTAAAATTACCTAATGTTCCTGATTTTTCAGCCCATGCGTTTCACTTATTTCCTGTGATGTGCGAAAATCGTGATGAATTCCAAAAATATCTTGAAGAAAATGGAATTGGAACAAATATTCACTACCCTATTCCGCCACACAAACAAGAATGTTATAAGGAATGGAATAGTTTATCTTTACCTGTTACTGAAAAGATTCATGAAGAGGAATTAAGTTTGCCTATGAGTCCATGTTTAACAGATGAACAAGTGGATTATGTGATTAAGGTGGTGAATGAATGGGTGTAAAATCAGTGGTTAAAAAAGTTTTGCCAAAGCCTTTTATTGAGTTTTTAACTCGAAAGATAAATTATTTTAAATATCATAGTTTAATACATAATACTTATAAGCATTATGCTGAGGTTGAAAATAAAATAAAAAGTAAAAAAGAACGATTGAATGTTGCTGCATATGTAATCTTTGATTCTACTTTTTGTGCGTATGATTTATTTGATTTAATGATGGCAGATTTAAATAATTATAATCCTAAAATAGTAATTATACCTGATGTTTCAAGAGGTGAAAATCATATGAAATGTCAATATAATGAATCAAAGAATTTTTTTGTAAAAAAATATGGTTCTGAATATATTTTAGATGGTTGGATTGAAGATACAAATTCCTTTGAAGATTATTCATCAATTTTTGATATCATTTATTTAGCAAATCCTTATGATCATATGGTTAATGATGTTCATAGTATATCTTTTTTAAGTAAAAAGGATGTTTTGCCAATTTATATTAGTTATGGTTGTATGCCAGATTTTTATGGTTGTAAAATGATAATGCCGATGAAAGAAATTAGTCTCTTTTGGAAAGTTTTTGCTGATAATGAAATGTCATACAAAGATTATTGTAAATATGAACTTGTAAAAGGAAAAAATGTAGTTCTTTCTGGTTATGCTAAAATGGATGCTTTGGAAAAATTTATAGAAAGACCTCGTCAAAAGAAAACTGTAATAATAGCTCCACATCATACAATAAATAATTCTGCATTACCATTATCAAATTTCGTTAAATATCAAGATTTTTATTTAGAACTTCCAAAAATATTTCCTCAAGTAGATTTTATTTTTAGGCCGCATCCTCTGCTTTTTACAAATATGGTTAATCTAGGATATTGGACTGATAATGATGTTAGTAATTATTTAAAAAAAATTGAGTCTTGTGGTATGAAATATTCTGTTGGAGGAGATTATTTTGATATTTTTGTTAATTCTGATGCAATGATACATGATTGTTCTTCTTTTGTTGTTGAGTATTTATATACTGGAAAACCTTGTTGTTTTATGGCAAAAAAAAATTATAAAAGTATATTTTCAACATTAGGAAAAGAATGTCTGAAAAATTATTATTTGGCTTTTAATGAAAAGCAAATAATAGATTTTATTAAAAATGTTGTGATAGATTGTAATGATAGTTTAGCAAGCGAACGGAAAAAGTTTACTGAGAAAAATTTAGCAATAAATTATCCTAATGTTTCAAAGGTAATATTAAATGAAATTTCTATTTTTAATTTTTGAAAGGAGAAGTTATGTACTATACGAATGAAAATCTAAGAGATTTAGTTAGAATTTTTGATCAAAATGAAAGAAAAGATTACCTAAGGCTTGATTTAAATGAAAATCCTGGAGGCTTGTCCCAGGATTTTATTGATGATGTTTTAAAAAATGTTGATTCTCGTTTTATTTCAGAATATCCAGAAACACTTGAATTTACTCAAAAATTGGCAAAATTTCATAATACAGATATTTCAAAAATATGTTTAACAAATGGCTCTTCTGAGGCAATAAGACAAGTAATTGAGGCTTTTACATCTCCTAACGGTAAAATTGTTGGAGTTACTCCTTCATATTTTATGTTTCAGATATATGCTAAAATGTATGGACGTCAGTTTATTCCTGTTGAGTATACAGATGATTTACAAATGCCTATCGAACGTATACTTGAAAAAATGACTGATGATATTCAGTTGTTGATTTTGTTAAACCCAAATAATCCTATTGGAAATGTGTATACAAGAGAAGAAATGGAAAAAATACTGGATTATGCTTCTGAGCAGCAAATTACTGTATTGATAGATGAAGCATATATGTATTTTTATCCTATGACTTTTATGGACTATGCATTAAATAGGGAGCATGTTTTTGTTACAAGAACCTTTTCTAAACTTTTTTCTTTAGCTGGATGTAGACTTGGTTATATTGTAGGATGGTCAGATGGAATAAAATTAGTTCAAAAATTATCTACACCTCATAATACAAATGCATTTGCTATGCTTTTTGCACAAAAAATTATTGAAAAAGATGGAATGATTGAAGAATTGGTAACTCTTCATAAGGAAGGAAAAAATTACCTTGTTAATGAGTTGAAGAAAAAAAATTATAAACTTTATGAAGGACAAGGGAACTTCGTTTTTATACAACCAAGGCTTTTAGATGCAGATGTGATTGTTGCAAAAATGAAGAATGAAAAAAAGATTTTAATTAAATCATATTCTGGTATTGGAAGTTTGGGAAAAGTGCTTCGTGTGACTACGGGCGAAAAAAAATATATGGAAACCTTTCTAAATGCCTTATTAGAAATTGATTCTCAGGAGAACTAAAATGATAGCCGGTAAAACTGTTGTGTATACAAGTGGAACTTTTGATATGCTTCATGCAAATCATATCAAAATGATAGAATATGCTCGTTCGTTAGGTGATATTTTGATTGTAGGTGTTAATACAGATGAACTTGTTGAAAGTTATAAATCTACACCAATAATTCCTTTTGATGAAAGAATTGCTTTAATGAAAGCAATAAAATATCCTGATATTGTAATTCCTCAACATTCATTAGATCATACAGATAAAGTAAAAAAACTTAATTTTGATGTTTTTGTAGTTGGTGATGATTGGACTGGAAAATACGATTATTTAAAAGATCAGGGAGTGGATGTCGTTTATTTCCCTTATGGTTCAGGAGTGAGTTCTACAAATCTAAAAAAACGTATTTATGAAAATTATGAGCAAATGAAGAAAAAAGCCGATAGTCATTTTCCTCAAGATACAGATGTAAGGAGTTGTAAATGAAGGTATTATTTTTTGTAAAAAAAATATTAAAAAAGGTTTACAAAATTGTTTTCAAAAACAAAATCAAGATAAACGAACTTATTGAAGAAAAAAAAAGGTTAGAATATCAACTTGAATATATGAAACATCATTTTGATATAGAACAAATGAAACCCGCTACAGGTTGGTTACGTGATTATCAGTTGAATGAATTAAAATTTGCTCTGGAAATAATTTATTTAGTAAAGAAAGAGGGAATTGAACCATTTTTTGATGCGGGATCATTGTTAGGGGCAATAAGACATAAAGGTTTTATACCTTTTGATGATGATATTGATTTGGGCGTTATAAGAACAGATTTTGAGAAATTAGTTGAGATTGGTAAAAAAAAGTTTGTTTGGATAGATACATCAGATATAAAAATTGGTTTTGAAAGGTTTTGTGATGAAGCAATTTCATCTAATCCAAATAGATATGTATTTATAAGAACTCCTTTCTGTTTGCATGTATATAAAGGAACTTCACTTCGTGATTCAATGAATTGCGAATTTTTCCCTTTTGATTATGTTAATGAAAGTGTTACAGATGAAGATTTTTTTTATTTTATTGATAAATGTAAAAAACATTTTTCCCAAAGTAAAAATTGGGGAGACCTTTTTAAGCAGTATGAAAGTATATTGAATTTAGGAGATGTTTTAACGCGTGAACAAACAACTCTGATTACACCTGGACCAGGACATTATGCTTTTACGCAGTATAATTTCTTAGGTTTTAGAAAATATGATGAACTCTTTCCTTTATCAGAGCTTGTATTTGAAGGAGAAAGAGTTCCTGTTCCAAATAGACCAGAAGAATTTATTTCAAAAAATTATTCTTCATGGAAGAGTTTTCCAAAAGATGTTGGAATATCGCATTCCTTAGAAATTTTAAATAAATATTTTGAGACACAACATAATCCAATTCCATACAAGGAGGAATATTAATGAAAACTGTATATTGTGGTATGAGTGCCGATTTGATTCATCATGGGCATTTAAATATTATTCATGAGGCAATGAAATTAGGAGAAGTTATTGTTGGAGTTCTTACTGACGAAGCTATTGCAAGTTACAAACGACTTCCTTATCTGTCATATGAGCAACGTGCAGAAATCGTTTCAAATATAAAAGGAGTATCTAAAGTAGTTCCACAAACAACTTTAGATTACGTTCCAAACTTAAAGGAATTAAAACCGGATTTTGTAGTTCATGGTGATGATTGGTTAACAGGAGTACAGCAAGAAACAAGACAGAGAGTTATTGATTGTATTTCAGCATGGGGTGGTAGAGTTATAGATGTGCCTTATACACCAGGTATTAGTTCAACAGCATTAAATGCAGAAGTTAGAGAGATTGGAACAACACCAGAAATTAGGCAGAAAATGCTACGACGCCTTGTTGCTGCAAAGCCAATAGTACGTATTATGGAAAGTCATTCAGGATTAACTGGTCTTATTATTGAAAAAACAAAAGTTAAAATTAATAATAAAACTGAAGAATTTGATGGAATGTGGGCAAGTTCGCTTACAGATTCAACTAGTAAAGGTAAACCAGATATTGAGGCTGTTGATTTAACTACAAGGTTACATGGTCTTAATGATGCATTAGAATGTACTACAAAACCTGTTATTTTTGATGGTGATACAGGTGGAAAAATTGAACACTTTGTGTTTACAGTTCGTACATTGGAGCGACTAGGTGTTTCTGCCGTAATTATAGAAGATAAAGTTGGATTAAAAAAGAATTCTCTTTTTGGAACAGATGCTATTCAAACTCAAGATACAATAGAAGGCTTTTCTGAAAAAATAAAAGCTGGAAAATGTGCTCAAATTGCGCAAGATTTTATGATTATTGCACGCTGTGAAAGTCTAATTGCAGGGAAATCTGTCGAAGATGCTCTAGAAAGATGTTTTGCATATGTTGAAGCAGGTGCAGATGGTATTATGATTCATAGTAAGGATAAATCCGGAGAAGATATTAAAGAATTTTGTCAAAGATTTAGACAAAAACATAGTTCAGTTCCTCTTGTTGTAGTACCAACAACATATAACCATGTTACAGAAGAAGAACTTATTAATTGGGGGGTAAATGTAGTAATTTATGCTAACCATATGTTGAGATCTTCTTATCCTGCGATGCTCAATGTTGCAAAATCTATTCTTACTCATCATCGGTCATTAGAAGCTAATGATATGTGTATGAGTGTAAAAGAAATATTAGAATTAATACCGGGTACAAAATAGGAATTATATGGCTCAGATTGTATTAAAGGCTTCTAAAGGATATTCTCAATTAGATGCTTATTTAGAAAAAATAAATACAAAATCTATTTTTTTAGTTTGTGGAAAGTCATTTAGATTGTTGAATATAGCTAAGTATTTTGAAGATATTACAGAGCGTTTAGGTATTGACGTTATTCAATTTAGTGATTTTCAACCAAATCCATTGTATGAGTCTGTTGAAAAAGCTGTAAAACTATATAAAGATTCTAAATGTGATTCAATAGTTGCTGTAGGTGGTGGAAGTGCTTTAGATGTCGCAAAATGTGTAAAACTTTACTCAAATATGGATGATTCTAAAAATTATTTGAATCAAAATATTATTGAAAACGACATTGCAATTTTAGCAATTCCTACTACTGCTGGGACAGGGAGCGAAGCAACAAAATTTTCTGTAATTTATTATGAAGGCGAAAAACAATCTGTTTCTCATGATAGTTGTATACCAAATGCGGTCTACTTTGATGCTTCAACATTAAAGACTTTGCCTGAATACCAAAAAAAATCAACAATGCTTGATGCTTTATGTCATTCAATCGAATCATTTTGGTCTGTAAACTCTACAGAAGAATCTAAAAGATATTCTTCAGAGGCGATAAGACTGATTCTTTCAAATTATGAAAAATATTTAGAAAATGAGATTTCTGCAAGTGAACAAATGTTTTTAGCTGCTAATTATGCAGGAAAAGCTATTAATATTACACAAACTACAGCAGGTCATGCTATGTGTTATAAACTTACTAGTTTATATGGGATTTCTCATGGTCATGCTGCTGCTCTTTGTGTAAGTAAACTTTGGCCTTTTATGGTGAATAATATTTCAAAATGTGTTGACGTACGAGGTAAGTTGTATCTTGAACAAGTTTTTATAAATTTAGCAAAGATAATGAAATGTGAAACCTCAATTGAAGCTGTCAATAAATTTGAAAGTTTATTGACAACATTATGTATAGACAATCCCAAAGTTATTAATAGTAATGATTTTGAAATTTTAAAAAATTCTGTAAATCCTATCAGATTAAAAAATAATCCTGTAAAACTTATAATGGAAGATATAGATTGTCTTTATCATCAAATTTTGGAGAAATAATATGAAAGTAAAAGAATTGTTAGAAATAATTGGAGCTGATTTCTATACAGGAGTTCCAGATTCTCAATTAAAGGCTTTATGTGATTATCTTATGTCAGAATATAAGATAGATTCTAAGCATCATATAATTGCTGCAAATGAAGGAAATTGTACAGCATTAGCAGCTGGATATCATTTAGCTACAGGAAAAGTTCCTGTAGTATATATGCAAAATTCTGGAGAGGGAAATATAATTAATCCAGTTGTTTCATTGTTAAATGATAAAGTATATGCTATCCCAATGGTATTTATAATTGGTTGGCGAGGTGAACCAGGTGTGCATGATGAACCACAACATATTTATCAAGGAGAAATTACTTTAAAACTTTTAGATGATATGGATATTTCATCATTCGTAATTACAAAAGAAACAATAAACGATGAAGTTAAAGATAAAATGGAAGAATTTAGAAAAAGATTAGCAAAAGGGAAGCAAGTTG
This sequence comes from Treponemataceae bacterium, assembly GCA_036307825.1. GTDB lineage: Bacteria > Spirochaetota > Spirochaetia > Treponematales > Treponemataceae > RGIG9060. Next base: position 47,642 of record JAXJWW010000003.1, read on the forward strand.
CTTTTGTAATAAAAAAAGGAGCACTTTCTTTTGATGAAAAAGTCCAATATAAAAATGATAATGAAATGGTTCGTGAAGAAATAATTCGTCATATTGTTAAAATGTCAGATGAAGATCCTATTATTTCTACCACAGGAAAAGCTAGTAGAGAATTATTTGAAATTCGCGAAGAGAATAATCAAAGTCATAAATATGATTTCTTAACTGTAGGTTCTATGGGACATAGTTCTTCAATAGCTTTAGGAGTAGCTTTAAACAAACCAGAAAAGAAAATTTGGTGTATAGATGGTGACGGTGCTGTTTTAATGCATATGGGGGCCATGGCTGTAATTGGTGCAAATAACCCTAAAAATCTTATTCATATAGTAATAAATAATGGTGCCCATGAAACTGTTGGTGGAATGCCAACTGTAGCAAACAATATCGATGTGGTTGCAGTTGCAAAAGCTTGTGGTTATAAAAATGTAGTATCTGTAAGTTCTTTTGATTCGTTAGATAAAGAATTAGAGTTTGCAAAAAAAAGAAATGAACTATCTTTGATTGAAGTAAAGTGTTCAATTGGTGCAAGAGAAAATTTAGGAAGACCTACCACTACTGCTTTGGAAAATAAAAAGAACTTCATGGATTATTTAAATTAGGTATTATGTCAGACTTAAAACAAAAAACAAAAATTGGAATTATCTGGAATATTCTCGAAAAAATTGCAGTTCAAGGTATTGGTTTCGTATTAAACATAATTCTTGCTCGTTTGCTTACTCCTCATGATTACGGAACTGTAGGAATGCTTACAATCTTTCTAACTTTTTCTAATGTCTTTATTGATAGTGGTTTTTCTAGAGCATTAATTCAAAAACAAGACAGAACCGAAAAGGATTATTCCACAGTTTTAATTTTCAATATTGCTATTAGTATCTTTATATATATTATTTTGTTTTTTGCCTCACCCGCGATTGCTCAATTTTATAAAACACCTGAATTATTACAGTTACAGAGAGTTTTCTTTTTAGTAATAATTTTAAATTCGTTAACTGTTGTGCAAAATGCGCAGTTGCAAATTAATGTTGATTTTAAGCATATCGCAATTATCAATTCTTTTTCAGTTATTATTTCTGGAATTATTGCAATAATTGCTGCTTACAATGGATTGGGTTCTTTTGCTCTTGTAATTCAAACTTTATCCAAAGCATTAATTTCTGCAATTATGTTTTGGATTATAGGAAAATGGGTGCCAAAAACAGGTTTTTCAAAGAAATCTTTTAAGAATTTGTTTGGATTTGGCTCAAAACTTTTAGTTTCAGGTTTATTATCAACAACTATAACAAATGTTTATAACCTAGTAATAGGTAAAGTATATAGCCCCACTAGTTTAGGATATTATACACGAGCTCAACAGTTTCCTGAAATAACCTCTGGGACAATTGCAAGTGTATTAAATACGACTACATTTCCTTTAATGTCTTCGTTGCAAAATAATAAAGATGAATTGGCAAATACCCTAAAGAAATTAATAAAAATGACTTCAATGATTGTTTTCCCTGCAATGATAGGTCTTGCTTGTTTATCGGAACCTATTATATTAGTTTTGCTTGGAGAAAAATGGCTTCCGGCATCAAATCTTTTATTTTGGATTTCTTTATCTTATATTTTTACGCCCCTTAGTATTTTAAATATGAATGTGCTGAATGCAATTGGTCGTTCTGATTTATTTTTAAAAATTGATTTGATTAAGATTCCGTTCATTATCTTAACTATGATTATCACTTTTCCAATAAGTATGAAAGCAATAGTTATAGGAAAAGCGGTTACTGCATTTTTATGGTTTTATATTAATGGTTTCTTAATTGGAAAATTTTATAACTTTGGATCCTTAAAACAGTTATTATGCTGTTGGAAATATATTGTTTCTGCTATAACTATGGGACTATTTGTAATTTTTATTGATAAATTAGTAGTTTCAAACGTACTTAGTTTGATTTTAGGGCTTTTAGGTGGTGTTTTTTCATATATTTTGTTGTTAATTATATTTAAAGATGTTGAATTTTATCGTATACTTAAAAAACTAAAAGGAAAAATCAAATGCAAGAAATAGTTTCTGTTTGTGTTGTTACATTTAATAATGAAAAATATATTGTAGAAACTCTTGAAAGTATAAAAAATCAAACTTATCGAGAAATAGAACTAATCGTTTCTGATGATAATTCTTCAGATAACACTGTTGCAAAAGTTTCAAAATGGATAGAATCTAATAAAGGAAGATTTGTAAATGTTGAATTAGTTGTGTCTAATAAAAATACAGGAGTAACTGCAAACTGTAATAGAGCTGTAAAATGTGCTAAAGGTCAATTCATAAAAATTATTGGTGATGATTTATTAAAAAATGATTACTTGGAGATATGTATTAATTTCTTTAATAAAAATGAATCGGCGGCAGTCTTGTGTACAGAAATGGATTATTTTTACCCAGAAGAAGAATTTGATTTTGTACAAAAGCCTATAGATTTTAGTTTTTTTAATTTATCAGCTGAAGAACAAAGAAATTATGTTAGATACAAAGGTATACCCCAATATCCAACCCCAAGCATAATTTATAGAAAAAGAGTTTTTGATAAGGTTGGATTGTTTGATGAGTCCATTCCTATGTGGGAAGATGGACCAATGTATTTTAAATTAGCAAAAAATAAAATAAAAGTTTATATGTTAAATGAGAAATTGGTTGAGTATAGATTGTTAAAAAAATCTTTGTCAAATGATAATGATAATATAGATATGAAAAAAAATATTGCTTTGTATAATTTAAAATATGTTTGTCCTGTACAATTTTCTAACAATCCCTTAAAATCTTTTTTTAGGTACATAAAATATTTTTTTATTGCTAAAGGTCTGTTATGAGAAACTATGTAATTGAAAAAGATTGTTTATATTTTATTATGGTTCAAAAAAGAAATATAAAGAAATGTTTTCAAAAAATATTACTGAATTTTTTTCTCTTTTTTGCATTTTTATGTCCATATTTTAAACTTGGTAACATTTCTATTAATTCTGCATATATCTTTATCATGTTTCCAAGTTTTATATATTTGTTTGAAAAATTTAATAAAATAAAAATTTTTATAAAAAAAAAGACATTTATTCCAATAGTCATACTTGGATTAACTTTTGTTTGTGCACTTATAAATCAAATTTTGTTTTCTTTTAATGACTTTACATTAGTAAAACTTTCTTTTGTAGGAATTTTTATTTATTTATCTTCGCTTTTTTATCTCGAAAAATTTAGATTGATTTATAAAGATTGTTATAGGGAAAAGATATGTGAAAATTTTATAAATACAATTTGTATAAATTCTATCATTTCATTGTTGTGTATATTTATCGAACCTTTTAGAAATTTATTCTATTCATTTATAGATATAAATGATTTGGTTTTTTCTTATGGTATTTCAACTAGATTTTCGGGATTTATTTTTACTGGTTTTTCATTTCTTTCTACAGTAAATTCATTTGCTATTATTCTCTTACTAATTTTTATTTTTTTTGATAAAGAGAAGATTATTTTGGGAGGTTGTAAATTTTGTATAATATTTATTCACATAATATTTTTAGGTCGTACAGGTCTTGTTACATTTGTTGTTGGAATTTTTCTTCTTTTTATATTATTAAGAAAAAAAATGGATAAAAAACAGGTAAAAAAATTTTATCTATTACTATTTTTTTTAGTTCCATTTTTTATTAGTTTTATTCTTATTTCTGTTGATAAAAAAAAAATATTAGATACATTAACATGGGCTTTTGAAATTTTTATAAATTTATTTAAAAATGGTTCCCTATCAACTACTTCAACAGATGAATTATTAAAGAATCATTTTATCTTACCAGAAACAGTTTTTAACTTAATATTTGGTACTGGTTATTTTTCAAGAGACTTTGTAGATTCTGATATAGGATATATTCAAATTTTAACAGGAAGTGGTTTATTTTTATTATTGATTACTTTTTCATTATATTTTATAGGTATTATTCGATATTTTATTTCTATAAAATCTATATATTCTTTTTTCTTATTGTACATTTCATTTTGTATTTTTATTGTAAATCTTAAAGATTTATATTATATATCTTATACTTCGTATACATTGTTATATTTTATCATTTATACAATTGTTGGAGATTCAAATGAAAATAATAGCCATTATTGTTAGTTTTAGACCTAATATAGAATTATTAAAAAAAACAATATCAAGTTTACAATTTCAAGTAAATAATATTATTATTGTAAATAATGATACAAATGATTTTCAATTTGTTACATCTCAAAATGTTTTAATTATTAATTTGAATAATAATTTTGGAATTGCTTATGCACAAAATATTGGAATAAATAAAGCAATAGAATTAAATGCCGATTATATTTTATTAAGTGATCAAGATACAATTTATCCTGAAAATTATATAAATCAATTTTTACCTTATATAAGGGAAAAAAATGCTCAGTTATATTGTCCAGTTTTTTTTGACAATGTTAAAAATATATATTCTCCAATAATGATTGAAAAATTTAAATCTGTGCCTTTTGTAAAACAACCAACTTTTGTTCAACATGCAATAGCTTCTGGTTCTATAATTGATATAAAATGTTTAGATAAAGTAGGACTCATGGATGAGAATTTGTTTATTGATTATGTAGATTTTGAATTTTGTTGGAGACTAACAAATGCTGGATATAAAATACTTACTATACCTTCAATAATAATAAATCATCAACTAGGAGATGGAACAAAAAAAATATTAAATAAACATGTAACTCTTCGATCAGATGTAAGATATTTTTACATTCTAAGAAATGGTTTTTATTTAGCTTTTCATTGTAAATATCTTTCATTTTTAGAAAAAGTGTCTTTATTAAAGAGAACAATATCATTTTCTTGTGGAGTTTTTTTGCTAAAACATAATTTAAATTCTATTAAATTAGTGTTATCTGCTTTATATGATGGAATAACATGTAAATTAGGAAAAAAGGAATTGGTAAAATGACTAAAACTAATATTTACATTATCGGTACCGTCGGTGTGCCAGCTTGTTATGGTGGTTTTGAATCACTTGTTGAAAATTTATTAGATTATACTCCAGAAAATGTGCAATATACTGTGTTTTGTACTGCAAAAAAGTATTCAGAAAAACTAGAATCATATAAAGGAGCAAAACTTGTTTATCTTGATTTAGATGCTAATGGTATGGATAGTATAATGTATGATTATAAATCCATGAAAATGTCTTTAGATGCTGATATTATGTTAATTCTTGGTGTTTCTGGTTGTATGTTTTTACCTTTTATTCGCAAAAAATTTAAGGGCAAAATAATTACAAATATTGATGGACTTGAATGGAAGCGAGATAAATGGAATTCTTTAGCAAAGTGGTTATTACATTATTCTGAAAAACAGGCTGTGAAATATTCTGATGTTGTAATTGGTGATAATAAAGGAATTACAGACTATGTAAAAGAAGCATACAAAAAAGATGCTGTATTGATTGCTTACGGTGGTGATCATGTTACTAAAGTTCAGGATGATTCTTTATATAAAAAGTATCCATATATGAAAAATCCTTATGCTGTTACAGTTTGTCGTATTGAACCTGAAAACAATGTTCATAAAATAATAGAAGCATTTAGCCGTATTCCTGAAAAACAACTTGTAATTGTTGGAAATTGGAAAAATAGTGAGTATGGTACAAACTTAAAAGAACAATTTTCAAAGTTTGAAAATATCCATTTACTTGATCCTATATACGAAAGTCACGAAATAAATTGGATTCGTTCTAATGCAAGTTTGTATGTTCACGGGCATAGTGCAGGCGGAACAAATCCAAGTTTAGTAGAGGCTATGAATTTTGGTCTACCTATTTTAGCTTTTGATTGTGTATATAATCGTGCAACTACACAAGATGAATGTTTATATTGGAGCACAGAAGAAGATATAATTGATTTAGTAAATAATTCGGAATCCAAGTTTGATGCTATAGCAAACAAAATGAAAGAACTTGGTTCAAAAGACTACGCTTGGGAAAAAATAGCAAAGCAGTATAATGATTTGTGGTAGCCACTCTATAGTTTTTTTACATAAATAAATTTTCTGAATATAGACTATAATGTTTAGTATAATATGATAAAATTCTGTCAAAAGACATACTTTGTTGGTGCAAATATCAAGAAAACAGACTTTGTGCCACCTGTGAAACTTGAAGATGGCTTAAAACAAACTATTGAATACGAGTTTGTAAACAAAGTTCAAGGTCATACTTTTAGTTGTGAGTAAAATCTAAAGGAGTCTCCCCTATTATGAAAACACTAGTTATCGGTGGTGCCGGATATATCGGTAGCCATGTTGTAAAAGCCTTAATGAAACAAGGTCATGAAGTAACTGTTTTTGACAATCTTTCAAGTGGCTTACGTCAAAATTTATTTAAACAAAATAAATTTATTTACGGAAACATTTTGATTAAGTCTGATTTAGATTCAGCCTTTTCATTAGGATTTGATGCTTGTATACATCTTGCTGCATTTAAAGCTGCTGGTGAATCAATGCTGGTTCCAGAAAAATATTCAGAAAATAATATTACAGGAACATTAAATATTTTAAATTCAGCTGTAAAACATAATTGTAAAAATATTGTGTTCTCTTCTTCTGCTGCAATTTTTGGGAATCCTCAAAAATTACCGATTGACGAAAATCATCCTAAAAATCCAGAAAATTATTATGGATTTACAAAATTATCTATCGAAGATTATCTTGAATGGTACTCAAAACTAAAAGGAATCAACTACTCTGCCCTACGCTATTTTAATGCTGCTGGCTACGATATTGAAGGTGAAATTTCTGGACTAGAACAAAATCCTGCTAACCTTATTCCTGTTGTAATGGAAACAGCATGCGGTATAAGAAAACAAATGTCTGTTTTTGGGGATGATTATGATACTCCAGATGGAACATGTATTAGAGATTATGTTCATGTAACAGACTTAGCAGATGCTCATGTTAAAGCATTAGACTATATCGCAAAAAATAATGCAAATTTAAAACTAAATTTAGGTTCTGAAGTTGGAACATCTGTAAAAGAAGTAATTGATATTGCTCGTAAAATTACAGGCAAAGCTATTGATGCAAAAATTGTAGAGCGTCGACCAGGTGATCCATCAGAATTATATGCAACTTCAAAACAAGCCTTCGAAATTTTAGGTTGGAAAGCAAAATATTCAGATATGGAAACCATCATAAAAACAACTTGGGATGCATATTTGAAGAATATGTAAATTAATCTGATGTCTTTGTGTCTTTTAGAGATTTAATATCATTTAGATTGTCATTTAAAGGTAGAGGTAAAGAAAGTTCCAAAGATGTAACTGTAAATGATATTGAGAATCCTAGAGTAACATATTTGTCTGATAAGGCTTTAAAAGATTATGTTGCTGTAAATGTAAAATTTGTTAAAACAGTTTCATCACAAGGAAGTGATGAAACTATGATAATAGACGACAAAGATAATATTTATACTGAATAATATAGTAAAACAAAAGTAAATCAAGGCACAAACAAAACCCATCTCCCCTTTTGGTTGTGCTTTTTTTTATTTGTATTAAGTTGATTATATTTATTATTAGTTATATAATAACTAAGAGATTTTATAAAAATGTTTAAATTATTGTTTTAGGAGTAAAAATGAAAGGAATTATTTTAGCTGGTGGGTCTGGAACAAGACTTTATCCTATAACAAAGGCTGTTTCTAAACAGATTTTACCATTGTATGATAAACCGATGATTTATTATCCTTTATCAGTATTGATGTTAGCAGGAATTAGAGAAGTTTTAATTATATCAACTCCAAGAGATATTTCTTGTTTTAAAGAACTCTTTGGAGATGGTTCTTGGTTAGGAATGAAATTTGAATATGCTATTCAAGAAAAGCCTAGAGGTCTTGCAGATGCATTTATTATTGGAAAAGATTTTATTAAAGATGATTCAGTTGCTCTTGTTTTAGGTGATAACATTTTTTATGGACAAAGTTTTACTTCAACATTAAATAGAGCTAGACAAACTGTAGAATCAGGAAAAGGTAGTGTAATTTTTGGTTATATGGTAAAAGATCCCACATCTTATGGTGTTGTAGAATTTGATGAATCAGGAAAGGTTTTAGGAATTGAAGAAAAACCTACTGAACCAAAATCAAATTATGCTGTTCCTGGATTATATTTTTATTCAAATGAAGTTGTAAAAATCGCTGAAAATGTAAAACCTTCTGCTAGAGGTGAAATTGAAATTACTTCAATAAATAATGAATATTTATCCCGTGGAGAACTTTCTGTAGAACTTTTAGGTCGTGGAATGGCTTGGTTAGATACAGGAACTTATGACGGCTTACTCGAAGCATCTAATTTTATTGCTACTATACAAAAAAGACAAGGTTTATATGTTTCATGTATAGAGGAAATTTCTTACAGAAATGGTTGGATTTCAAAAGATAAACTTTTAGATTTAGCAAAAACTTATAAAACTGAATACGGTGAATATTTAAAATATATCGCTGATTTATTTTAATTTTTGGAGATAATATGCCTTTTTCTTTTAATGAATGTAAAGCTAAAAATGGAAAAATAATAAATGGGTTATATGAGATTCAACCAAAGGTTTTTGGTGATAGTCGAGGTTATTTTTTTGAAAGTTACAGCGAAAAAGATTTTTTTGAAGCTGGTTTAAAAATGAAATTTGTCCAAGATAATCAATCTTTTTCTACAAAGGGAATCTTAAGAGGAATGCATTTTCAAAAACATCATCCTCAAGGAAAATTAGTTCGCTGTGTGTCAGGAAAGGTTTATGATGTGGCTGTGGATTTAAGAAAGGACTCTCCTACTTTTGGTCAATATTATTGTGTAATTTTAGATAGCGAAAAACAAAATCAATTTTATGTACCTCAAGGTTTTGCTCATGGATTTTTAGTATTAACAGAAAGTGCGATTTTTGCTTATAAATGTACAGATTTTTATCATCCTGAAGATGAAGGTGGTTTAATGTGGAACGATGCAACTATCGGAATAGATTGGTTTACTGTTGCTCCTGATTTATCCCCGCTTTTGTCTGATAAAGATACAAAACATCCTGCTTTTAGTTTTGAAAATAATTATTTTGATGAAAATGGAGTTTGGATAGAATGATTTGGTTAATTGGTTGTAAAGGAATGTTAGGAACAGAAGTTTCTAATCAACTTGAAAAAAATAATTTTTCATGGATTGGAACAGATCGTGAAGTTGATATCACTAATTATGAAAGTTTAGAAGATTTTGCAAATAAAAATTCATCTAATGATAATAAAATTGATTGGATAATAAATTGTGCTGCCTATACTGCCGTTGATAAGGCTGAAGAAGATGTAGAAATGGCACAAAAATTAAATGCTCTTGGACCAAAAAACATTGCTACCTTATGTAAAAATATTGGAGCAAAAATGATTCATATTTCTACAGATTATGTATTTGATGGAACAGCAACTACTCCTTATACAGAAGATATCCCTTATAAACCATTGGGTGTTTATGGTGTAACTAAAGCTGAGGGAGAAAAAGAAGTTTTATCAATTTTGCCTAAAGATTCCTTCATTATTAGAACTGCTTGGCTTTATGGTTTTTACGGAAAAAATTTTGTATTTACAATGATAAATTTAATGAATACAAAAGAAAAAATTTCTGTAGTTAGTGATCAATTTGGAACACCAACAAATGCTCAAAATCTTGCAAATGTAATTTGTACAATTATAAATAAATCTAAATCAGAAAATATACCAACAGGAGTTTATCATTGTACAGATTTAGGGCAAACAAACTGGTATGAATTTGCAAAAGAAATTCATCATTTTGGAATTAAATACGGTAAAATTACAGGAAATTGTATTGTAAATCCATGTACAACAGAAGAATATCCTGTAAAAGCAAAACGCCCTGCTTATTCGGTTTTAAGCAAGGATAAATTGATGAAGAATCTTAACATTACACTTCCAGATTGGAAACAAAACCTAGAAGAGTTTATTAAGAATATACAATAAAATATAATCAAATAAGGAATTTTTATTATGACAAGAAAATTAACAAATATTTTAGTAACAGGTGGAGCTGGTTTTATTGGTTGTAATTTTATTCACTTTATGTTTTCTGATGAAAGTGGATTCAATGGAAAAATCATAAATGTTGACTGTTTAACTTATGCTGGAAATGCAGAAAGCTTAAAGGATATTGATGAAAAATACGGTTCATTAGCTGTGAAAAATGGTTCATTAAAAGAAAATGAGCAAAGATATTTCTTTGAACAAGTTGATATTTGTGATTCTCCTGCAATTGATGCAATTTTGAAAAAATATCAAATTGATACAATTGTGCATTTTGCTGCTGAAAGTCATGTTGACCGTTCAATTTTAGGACCAGAAGCCTTTGTAAAAACAAATGTTATGGGAACCTTTAATCTTTTAGATTTGGCAAAAAATTATTGGAAAAAAGAAGACGGAACAATAAGAGATGATGTTTTATTTCATCATATTTCTACAGACGAAGTTTATGGCTCTCTTGGTGAAACTGGTTATTTTACAGAAACAACTCCATACGACCCACGAAGTCCTTATTCTTCAAGTAAAGCATCAAGCGACCACTTAGTTATGGCTTATTATCATACTTATGGATTGCCTATCACATTGTCAAACTGTACAAACAATTATGGTCCATATCAATTCCCTGAAAAATTACTTCCTTTAATGATAAATAATATTAAAACAGGAAAGAATTTACCGGTTTATGGTGATGGTTTAAATATTCGCGATTGGGTTTATGTTGAAGATCACAACAGAGCTGTTTGGTTAATTGTAAAAAATGGTAAAACTGGTGAAAAATACAACATCGGTGGTGAAAACGAGTGGACAAACATCAAGCTTTTAAAAGAAGTTATTAAATTAGAAGCAAATGAATTGGGAATTTCCAAAGATGATGTTGAAAAAACTATTACTTTTGTAAAAGATAGACCTGGTCATGACAGAAGATATGCTATTGATTGTACCAAAATCAAAAAAGAACTTGGTTGGGAAAGAAAAGTAACCTTTGAAGAAGGTTTGTTGTTTACAATTAAGTGGTATTTAACAAATACAGAATGGGTAAATAATATTTTATCAGGAGATTATCGTAACTGGATTGAAAATAATTACTCAAAGCGTTAAAATAAGGGTATGAATATTTTAAAGAAATTTTGTATTGTTTTTTTTATATTTTTTTCTGTTGGGCTTTTTGCTCAACAGAATTTATCTGTTCCTCTAACAGATGATGTATATTTTCTTCTTGAAAATGCTTCTTTAAGGGGTATTTTACCTACACTTCCTGCTGCAAAACCTTATACACTAAATTTTGTTCTAGATAATTTAAATATAGTTTTATCAAGTGATAAATTGTCAGATTCTGAGCGAGAGGTGTTTAATAAAACTTATAATCGTCTTGCTCAAACTGAGCCTAAAAAATGGTACGAAACTGGATATTACACAAATCGATTTGATGAAAATGTAAAACTTCCAGTTACAGCAGGATTTACTTGGACAAGTTCAGCCAGTATAAACTGTAATGATCCAGATATTTCCCATGAACATTGGATTGATGGCTATATAAAAGGTGATATTTCTAAATATTTTTCTTACAATTTTAATATTGGCGGAAGTTTGATGGATTTATCCACAAAATCCTATGCTCCAAATACTTACTTAAAAACTTGGGATGGATATCAGTTTATTCTTAGTAATTTTAATTCATGTGAGAATATAAGTTATCTACCGGCAGGTGGTCTTAGAATGTTACCAGAACTTGCTTTTTCTGCCTTTGATGACAAAGTTCAAGTAAATTTTTCTAAAATTCGTAGAGATTGGGGCTATGGTTCAGGAAATTTAATGTTATCTGGAACTGCACGCCCATTTGTTGCAATTGAAACTCAATTAAATCCTGTTTCTTGGTTTTCTACAAATTTTATTACAGGAACACTTGAGTATGAAGTCAATGATAATGATATAAAAGAATCTGCTAGTACATTTCAGAATATGTATTCTGCCTTATGGGGTGAATTAAAGTTTAAATATTTTTATTTTGGGGGAATAGGTTCTGTTGTTTTTCCTAAAAGATTTGAACTTGGTTATATGAATCCATTTATGTTAGCATTTTTATATCAAAATCAAATTGGTGATTTTGACAATATGCAATTAGGATTATTTACAGGAGTTACAATTCCTGGTATTACACATATTTATGCATCTCTTTTTATGGATGAATTAAATGTGCAAGTTTCTAACTTTTTAAATAAAGATAGAAATATGTATGCTATTCAATTTGGTGCAAAATCTCCACTTCCCTTTTGGACTTCGGTATTTACATTACAGTACACAAAAATCGAACCATACATGTATACTCATCCTCTAACAACAGTACCTTGGTATGATAAACCTATGGATACAACTTACATAAATCATGGACAACCTTTAGGATATTTCTTAAATCCAAATTCTGATGAATTTAAACTTCAATTAGAAGCTAAACCTTTATGGTATTTATCAGCTAATGCAACTTATACTTTAGTTAGACATGGTGTATCAACAGGAAGTGGAAAAGTTGACGGAAGTTCTTTTGATGATTTTATTAATTATGGTGATAGAGATGGATACCAAAATGCACAAGAAGGTGATTTATACTGGAAGGATTTTTTGCATGATGGTGTTTATGAATGGATAAATTCAGTTTCCTTAGGTGCTGTTTTAGATTGTAGATATTGGGATGTGCCAATTACAGTTGGATTAACTTATACATTTAGTTATACTCATCATACTATTGGTACAAAAGATGGTTATCACAATATCAATAATAATGAATATTCAAATAAAGCAGGAAATTATTTAACACTTTCTATAAAAGTGTATTAAGATCATATTTTGCGAGTACTTTATGGAAAATAATGAAAATGTATATGATGAAATTTCTTTGATTGATTTGTTTTCAGTCTTAATTAAGTTTAGAAAACTTATCTGTATTATTACTTTTTTATTAACGGTGTTTATTTTTATTTTTTGTTTGTTAAATAAAAAAAATTCAATGTCTGTTTATAATGTTGAATATAACATTCCTATAATCAATAATGAACGTATAAATGATTTATTGAATTATGATTTATCTTCTGATTTAATTTTGAAATTTTCTAATTTGTATACAATTGCAAATTTAAATAAAGAATTACCATTGTTTTATTTTAATTCAGAAGATTCATTTTTTGATGAAAATGATTATAATTATTTTATTAAAAAACAACAAATAAAAAATAATTATTTAGTTTCTATTAATGAAAATGAATCTGCAATAAATATTTTTCTTAAAACTAAATATCGCGAAAATGTAGATTTATTTATAAAAACTTTAATTGATAGATTCAATATTCAATATGAATTAATTTTACAACCATTAGTTGTAAATAGATTATTTACATTAGATTCTCTGATTAAAGATGACAAATTAGATTTTGATAAAAGTGATATAATTAGTGAATACATTTATTTACAAGATTTGAATAAAACTAAATTATATGTGTTAGATGAAAACCCTACTTCATTTATTTTTAGAGAATCTAATTTTTCTTATTTAATTTTGTTTTTCATAGCTTTTTTTGCTAGTCTTTTTATTTCTATTTTCATAGCTTTTTTTATAAATGCTATTAAAAATATAAAATCAGATGCAGTTGCTTCTGAAAAAATTAAATCGGCTTGGGAAAGTGGAAAAAAAATTTTACCATAAAATATATGTTTTATACTTTTAAATTAGCTTTAAAAAATATTCTTTCTCGAAAAAGTTCCTTTGTGATTATTGCTTTCATAACTTTTGCAATTACAATGTTAATTGTGATAAATTCTGTTTTTGATGGTACAGATAATGGAATAAAAACAGTTTTTATAGATAGTTTTACAGGGGACTTAGTTATTAGAGAAAAAACAAAAGATAATGTTAGTTTGTTAGGGAATGTTTCTTTAATTGATGAAAGTGTTTATCCTGTAGAAGAGCTTTCTTTTTATCCAGAAATTTCCAATTATCTAGATGATTTATTTGAAGTCAAAAGTTACACTCCTCAAATATCAACTTTATCATTATTAGAAATTGAAAATAAAAAATTTAAATCGGCAGTTTTTGGAATTGACTCCGAAAAGTATTTACAAATAATGCCATCGATTGAAATTGTTGAAGGTTCAAATTTTGAAAGTGATGAAAAAGGAATTCTAGTTTCGGAAGCTTGGATAGAAAATTTCAAAAATGGATATAAAAAAGATATTAAAATTGGAGATGAAGTTCAATTAATTTTTTCAGATGGAAATACTTTTAGAATTAGAGCCTTGCCTATTACAGGTATCTATAAATATCCAATAAGAAATGAAGTTTTAGATAAGATTGTTTTAGCTGATTCTAGTACTGTTCGTTCTTTATTAGGAATGGATGAGGTTTATTCAACAGAATCTAATATTGATAGTGAAGATACAAATTTAATTGATTCTATGGATTTTAATTTTGATGATATGGATTCTTTATTTGCAGAAAATTCTGATTTTTTTACAGAAGAATCAAATTCGGTAGAATTTACTGGATTATTTGATAATGAAGTTATGCAAGAAGAAAATCAAATTACTAATTGGCATTTTATCGTTGTAAGATTACAAGATGATGTTAATGTAAATTCAGTTATCAGAAAAATTAACACATGGGCAAAACAAAATGGGTATCCTATTGAAGCTATAAATTGGAGAGTTGCAGCAGGCCCTACAGCTTTATATGTTTATTTGTTAAGAATTATTTTTCTTATAGGTGTTTTTATTATTTTATTTGCAGGCTTAATTGTAGTTACAAATTCTTTGGTTATTAATGTTCTTGATAGAACAAAAGAAATTGGTACTATGCGTGCCTTAGGAGCAAATAAACGCACCATAGCTTTTTTATGCATGGCTGAAACTTTAATATTAACAATTGTATCAGCTTTTTTAAGTTTAATAATATCTTTTTTTGTAACTTTAATTATGCAAAAATTTCCTATTACATTAAACAATGTATTTTTTCAGCAACTTTTTGGTAATAATAAATTAATACCAGAACTAACTTTATCAAATATTGGTTTTGGTTTTTTATTAAGTTTAATTATTGGTCTTGTTTCATGGATAATGCCGGTAATCGAAGCCTTAAAAATTTCGCCAATAAAAGCAATGAAAGGTGGTAATTAATGACATATTCTTCTATTGCTTTTCGCTCATTAAAATATGAACCTAAAAGATATTTGTTATTATTTGTTGCTGCAAGTTTTGGAATTGCTCTTGCTATTTGTTCTTTTGGTTTACTAAATGGAATGATGAATTCATTACATAGTAAAGCAAAAATTTATTATGGCGGAGATATGATGTTAATGCAAAATAGTAATGGTTCTATAGGTTTTTATAACACATCTGAAACTATAAAAAAATTGGAACAATATTTTAATTCAAAAGATATTTTACTTTCGTCTAGAATTGATGTTGATTTATCAGAAATGTATTTTATATGTGAAGGTGTTAGTATCAAACAACGAAAATTGAAAGGTGTCGATTTTTCAAAAGAACAGATTTTGTTTGATAAAATGAATTTTATTGAAGGTGATGCAAAAAAGATAAAAGAAACAAACGGGGTTTTGATTTCTATTTCATTAGCGGAATTGTTAAATGTTCATGTTGGTGATAGTATAACTTTATTGTTTTCCACAACAAATAATTTTACAAATACAGCCAATCTCATTGTTAAAGGTATTTTTCAAGATTCAAGTGTTTTTGGAGCAAATGTTTCTTATTTGGATATTAATTTTTTACGATCCATAAGAAATTATTCAACTAATTATTCAATATCAATTGGTTTGTTTTCTAAAAATGGAACAAAAATAACTTTGAATCCAATGGTTTTACAAAATGAATTAAAATCTTTTTTTGATATGTATCCTATGGTTCAAGAAAAAGATGATTTTATAAAAAATCCGCATAAAACACTGGGAAAAACAGCATTAATTACTTTAGATGCTAATATGCAAGAAATTAACTTTCTTATCCTTGCTCTACGAATTATAATTTATATTATAATTGCTGTTTTAATTATAATTATTGCAATTGGAATTGGAAGTACTTATAAAGTAATTGCTGTAAAAAGAACAAAAGAAATTGGAATGTATATGGCATTAGGTCTTTCTTCAAATGGAATAATAAAATTGTTCATTATAGAAGTTTTTTATCTTATGTTATTTGCTTTTATTTGTTCAAATTTTATTATGTTGATAATGGCAAATATAATAAGTTCTTTAGATTTGTCATTAATTCCTGCTATTGATATTTTTTTAATGAATGGAAAACTTCTTGTGCAGCCACATTTTTTTCAAATATTATTAATTTTAGGTATTGTTGTTGTAACAACAATGATTCTAGTGTATTTTACAATAAGAAGGTGTGTAAACATAAATCCTGTTGAAGCACTTTCTGTTACAGAATAAGTTTTTATGGGAGATATAAATGAAAAAATTCTTATTTTCAATTTTTATTTGTTATTTAATTTTTAATTCATTTATTTTTGCTCAAAGTGAACAAGATTATGAATTGTTAAAAAAATGTGATTCAACAACTAATTTTTTTGATACAGATTTTTCTGCAGAATACACGCTTGTACAAGATAGACCTGGTCAAGGAAAATCAGTTACAGAAGCAATAATGTATCGTAGAGATAAAACTTCAAACTATACAATTATTATCACTTCACCTATGCAAGATAAAGGTAAAGGTTATCTTCAAGTTCAAAATAGTGTTTGGTTTTATGACCCAGTTGATAGAAAATTTACTTTTTCAAGTAAAAGAGATAAATTTCAAAATACAAACGCAAATACTTCAGACTTTGCACCAATGGAATTTTGTTCAAATTATAAAATAACATCTGCTATTCCTAAAAAGTTAGGAGCATACGAATGTATTCTTTTTGAATTAGAGGCAAAAGTAGATGATGTTGTTTATCCAAAAGTAAAAGTTTGGGTAACAAAAGATGATGGTTTGATTAGAAAAAAAGAAGATTATTCTCTTTCTGGGCAATTGTTAAGAACTACAGCAATTCCTTCTTATCAGTTAATCGGTTCTCGTTCAATTCCTGTAAGTATGTTAATTGTTGATAACTTAAAAGGAAAGAAAATCAATGATAAAATGCAATATGAAAAAACTCAAATTACTATAAAGAATGTTTCTTTTGCAAAACAAAAAGATTCAGTTTTTACAAAAGCATATTTTGAAATGATGAGTAATAGATAAATTTTTTTTTGAGTTGTTTTTATGAAAAAAATAATTTTGTTTTATTTTGTTATTTGTTTCTCCTTTTTTTGTTTTTCACAAGAAATAGAGTCCGATGAGTTTGATGACTTTGATAGTTTATTTGCAGAAGCTGAAGATGTTGTTGTAGAAGAACAAACTGCTGTTCCAACACCTATAGGAACAGCAAAAAGTCAGTCTATAAAATTTACTGGTTTTTTAGATACAGATGTGGGATTCGGTTTTTCAATTTCACCTGATGATTATTTTAAACCACTTGGTTATTTTGCATTTGAAAATTATACCTATATGAATGCAAGAGCAAGTGATATTTTTGGTATAAGAGCAACATTAAAAACTCAATTTCCCCAATTTGCAATTAGTTTGCATGAAATTTATTTTGATTATCTTTTATTAGATTTTTTATATATTCAAGCAGGAAAAAGAGATATTACTTGGGGGAATACTGAATTAATAGAACATAATATTTTATCTGATTCTATAAATGGAACCTCAATTGGATTTTCTTTTAATTTGTTCAATACAAATTTTTCTGGCATAGTGATGTCTCAAGTAAATTGGGGTGGTGGTATTTCTCCTGAATTTTCAAATTTATCTATTGCTGGTTCTATTGAAAAAGTTTTTGGTAACTTGCAATTAAATCTTTTTGGCCGAAAATGGGCAACAGAAGATTCAAATCACAAAAATCCAGTAATTGGTTTAGAAAGTAAAATAAATTTATGGGGATTTGATTTATATAATCAGACAATTTCTCATATAAAATTTGATTTTGAAAATTTTAGCAACACAATTTTAGATAAATTGTATTTTACACTTGGATTAATGAAGGATTGGGAAAATCCTAGAATTGGTTTTATTATTGAATATGAATGGATTTTTTATGATAAAAATTTACATTCTGATAAAAAAGATAGTCATAAGATACATTTCAAAGGCTTAGTATCTAGATTATTTAAAAGTACTTCCAAAATTGGCTTAGAATTTGAACATGATTTTGTTGAAAATAAGGGAATAATTACACCAGGATATATCTATTATGCTTTAGCACATACAGATGTAAAAGTTGGAATACCTATAACCTTCTCTCCTGAAACTTGGTCTGTTGTCCCTGCTGTTGCATTAACATTTGAATGGAATTATTAAAGGTGTTGAATCAAGTTCAGCATGACAAAGAAATTAATTCAATTCAGCATAATATAGAAACATATGTCATTCCGAACTTGATTCGGAATCTTTGTGGATAGATACTGATTTTAAGTTCAGCATGACATAAAATGGTATGTCAAGTTTATATGATAGAATTTTAGTTTTTGGTTGTCATGCCGAATTTATTTCGGCATCTAATAAAAAAAGGCTGTCTTACAAGGGAAGTTTACCTTCAATCTTGTTGACAGCCTTCTTTGTTTTAAAGGTAAAAATTAGCCTTCAAAATCTTCTGGGAAGTCAGCGTTTGTATAAACGTTCTGAACATCATCATCTTCTTCAAGACGATCAATAAGTTTTTGAACTTTAGAAGCTGTATCTTTATCAATAGCAGAATATGTGTCTGGAACCATTGAAACTTCAGCTGATACTGATTCGTATCCTTTTTCGTTTAATGCTTCAAGAACAGTTTCGAAAGCTGATGGGTCAGTTGTAACTGTAACTACACCATCTTCTGTAACGATATCATCTGCACCTGCTTCAAGAGCAATGTCCATGATTTCATCTTCTGTTACTTTTTCTGCGTCGTATTCAATAACACCTTTGCGGTTAAACATATAAGCAACTGAACCAGTTGCACCTAAGTTTCCACCTGATTTTCCAAAGATATTTCTAACATTTGCAGCAGCTCTGTTGTTGTTATCTGTTAAAACTTCAACAAGTACAGCAACTCCACCTGGTCCATATCCTTCGTAAAGTTTTTCTTCGTATGTTGAACCACCAAGTTCACCAGTACCTTTTTTGATAGCTCGTTCAATGTTATCTTTTGGCATGTTTGAAGCACGAGCTTTAAGAATAGCTGTTCTTAGACGTGGGTTAGAGTTAGGATCTCCTCCGCCCATACGTGCAGCAATTGAAATTTCTTTAATAAATTTTGTAAATAACTGACCGCGTTTTGCGTCGGCAGCACCTTTTGCATGTTTAATGGTTGCCCATTTACTATGTCCTGACATCGGAACTCCTTTAAATAAACATTCTTGCTATATTTTATCAATTTGTGTAAATAGTGTCAATGCTTGTATAACTTTGTGCTATTTTGATAAAAAAACGCAGTCCCTACAAAATTTATAAGGACTGCATTTTTTGTTTGCTTAGTTAAATTATGTTTTATTCTGTTTCAGCAATTTTTACGTAAACACAATCATTTTCATACTTAAAAGTAATTGTATATGTAGTACCATGTGTTAGACCGGAAACTGTTATGTTTTGATCTCCTGTAAAACATTCTACATAATCACCACCAATTGTAGGATTTGCACTACCATAACTATCATTCCAATCACCATTTAGTTTTTGTAATTTAAATTGTAATGATCCTTCTGCGCTTTCCCACCATAATTGATTTTTATCATAAGTAAATGTGTATGTATGAGTTCCATCTTCTTCAGGTATTAAATAATATCCTTCACCAAAGTCACCTACAAGAGCTGATTTTACAAAGAAATCGTCGTCTTTACACCATCTAGCATACAAAGTGTGTCCTTCTAAGTCTTTTGTTATATTATTAATAAAAACTCCACCTGTTGTTGCTGTTGACCATCCTTTAAATGTATAACCTTCTAGATAAGGTATATAATAGCTAAATGAATTTGTAAATACTTCTTCGTAAATTTCTGTTCCATCACTAAAAGTTCCTCCATTAGCATTAAATATGTAGGTAACTTTTTCGTGATATTCACAAACTGGATAAACTGTAATTGAGTCAATTAATATACCATTTATATTATTACCAGAACTGTCTTTATAATACCATAATGAATATTGACCATTATCATCTGTATTTCCATAAAAATATCCATTATTGTTGTCGATAATATCCTAGAAATTATCTCCAGTTTCAAATGGTATTTCTAAAATAGATACTTCTTCACCATTTTTATTTAAATAGTAGCCATATCCACTAGCGTCAAGGGTAAGAGTACAAGTTTTTTGTTCTAACCATTTTGCATAAACTGTAATTTTACCAAAAGGAATTTCTTGTACATAAACATTACCATCATTTGTTAAAGTCCAACCTGCAAAAACAAAACCATCTTTTGTTGGATTTTGCAAATTAAGGTTCTTATTAAAAACATCGGATATATTCCTTCTTAAATATTCAGATGTGCTGTAAAATGTTTCTAGGTTACAAGAAATTTCACCACCATTTAAATCAAAAGAAATTGTTGGTTCTGGGAATATAACCTTGAAATCAGCATTTTCTCCCTCTATGTTTTCAGAAGGTAGATTATATTTAAATTCAATTCCACCAAACCAATTAACTTCATTGACTATGAATTTAAATGTAGGCCACATATTATAGATATCGGTTGTATTTAAAGTGATTGAGTAATTTCCATCAGAACTTTTTGTAAGTTTATTTACATCAGCAGGATCCCAACCTCCTTCTGTAAAGTTTGACATTAAATGTACAGAACTAATATTATTTGGTAAATTGTTATAATCAGCTGGTCTAAAAGTGAATGTTACTTTGGAATAATCTTCATTAAATTTGTAAGGAAGTAATTCGTCAAATTTTCTGTACAAAGTATCGTATGTTGTATCTTCGTAAAGAGTAAAGTTTTTCCAATTTGTTTCTACCTTACCATTTGCGTTGGTAAATGCAATAGGATAATAATAAGATCCATCATCATCTTGATAAGCATACCAAATCAAAATAGCTATCTTCGTTTGAGTATTGATTTAGATATGATTTATAAGCATCCATAAATTCTGGAACTTGCAAGATTTTTTGAATCAAAGGACGTTTATTTTCATTATCAGAAAGATTTCGCCATTCTAATGGATTTTTAGTTGCTGCATCAGTATCACATCCGTTTGTTCCAAGAATATTATCATAATCGTAAGGAATAAAGTAGGCTTTACCGTTTTTATCAAAATAGAAATAGAAGTTGTTTTTATTTATCCAATAGTCATCCCACATTCCTAAAATTACGTTGATAGCGTAAGTTCTTAAGAATAAATCCCCGTCCATTTTTTTTGTATAGAATTCTTTGATGGTTTTAATATCATCATCGTCATTATTTCCATCAGTACAGTCTGGAAGATTATTTAATTCTTCCATAAAATTGAGAAGTTGTTCTTTTCCTTCTGCTAATTCATTATCACCTTTGTAGTCATAATCATAAGTAGTTCTTCTAAAACCAGTGATTTTTCCATCTTTATCAAATTCAAGTTCAACATCTTCTTCACCAATTGAAGTAGCATTGTCTTTTACAAAGTCTGAACCTTTATTTTGCCAAAGACATTTCCAAAGGTTACCTTTGTTGCTTTCTAATTCTCCACCGCCTTCTTTTGAAGTGCGTTCTTTTAAGAATTGTTTTTTGATTTCTTCAATCATTCCGTAAACACCAAAGTTTACAGTTTCAAATTCAGTTGTGTTGCCATCTTTATCTAAGTCTAAATCGTCAATAATTTGAATTTTTAAAGTTGTGTAAGCAGCTCTTGGTGCAATCCAAATACCATTTTGACGGAAAAGATTGTATCCGTAAATTTCTCGAGCATAAGTTGAATCGTTGTTTGGTCTTTTTAGTATAACGCCTTTCATTGAATCAGCAAGTTTTTTTTTCTACACCTGCTTCATCTTGTTCATCTGTAATCCATTCTTCAAAGTCCAACACAAAGTGAGCTTGAACATATTTTCCGTTTGTTCCATCTGCTTTTTTTTCTTGTGGACGGATTCGGCTTGTGTTTCCACGGATTCTAAAGCCAATATCTTTGAAAAACCATTCTTTGTTATCTTTTGTAAAATAAAAAACTTTTGCAACAACGCTATTTTCATGTTGTAAACTGTAATCGCAATAATCAAGATGTTTATTCCATTCTGAACGGTCCATTACCAAAACCATTTGTCCTAATACATCTGGATTAAAAATTGTGTCTAAGGCTTCTGTTCTTGTAGCATATTCTGGATTCATTTCTTAATCGAATAAGTACAATTTGTTAGAATCTGTTGAAGTTCCACCAGTTCCTGTATTATCTCCGTTTCCGCCTGATGTTCCACCTGAACCAGAGTTGCCTCCAGTACCACCATTGTCACCTGATGTACCACCATTGTCACCTGATGTACCACCATTGTCACCTGATGTACCACCGTTATCACCTGGTGTAGTAGGTGTTGTTGGTGTGTTATCATTTCCGCCTGCTTTTTCACCGCAAGACATAAAACATAACATTCCTAAAACAGTCATAAAGCACAAGAAAACTGTTAGGAATTTTTTTGCAAAATTTGTTTTCATTTGCATCCTCCATAAAAATTGAAATTAAAGACCTAAATAGGTACTACCTTCCCAAGTTAAATCAGTTGTAAAATCACCAAAATCAATTGTAATTACAGCATTATTACTAGATTCTGATTTTGTATATGGAATTGTTTTTGACACATTATCATCATCAACAGATTTTATTATAATTTTAGAATCATCAATTGAAATTGTGGTATAAATTATTTGTGTAGTATTATCTGCAGTTTGATATGTATAAATGAATTCTTTAACAGCTTTAGAAAGATAACCTTGCAAAGTTGTTCGTGTTACAGATTCGTAATCCATATTATCATATTGACAAATAAATCTTCCCGATATTTGATCATACCACTTTACTGAAGAATCATAATATCCTTCTATTGTCACATTGGCAGATGTATCAGCTCTTTCATTTATTACTAATGAATATTTTTTAGGATTTCTTAAAGAAAATAAATAATAATTTAGTTGAGCTTCTTCTAACTGCATGGAATTTAATTCTTCAATACATTCATCAACTGTGACTAACTTTGAGTCATCAATAATACTTTTAATTTTTTCAAAACTTAGAGTAAGAATAGTTTTATCATCTTCTATTTTGTAGTCGTATGTATAAACAAATAAAGGTGTATCACTGATTTTGGTAATAGTTTTATTTTCTGAATCAACTAAATATGTTGATTCATCATTTTCCATTGTAAATGATGTTAATCCATAAAATGGATCGTTGGTATCAACAATTGTTTCTCCAGATTCATCTCCACTATCACCAGTGTTTCCTGAATTACCAGTACCTGAATTTCCGCTATTATCATCAGCGATTTTTACAAAAATAGTCTCTATTTTAATATTACTATCAGGATTATTAATAGATTTTAGGATTGTTTTTTCAGAATTAGTAACATTTTCAATAGTATCGCCAAAAGTCAAATAACTAGAAACAAATTGTTCATAAGTAATTGTGCTATACCTTGCTGAAATTTCATTTAAACTTTCTTTTGATGCAACCATTGTTATAGTTAAATTTGCATCATCAAATGTAAATTTGTATTCAGGCATACTAGTAGGATATTGTTGTTTTGCTTGTTCATAACTACTAAAACACTGAGAAGCATAAGTTAAAATTGTTTCATATTTTTCAGCAATTGCTTGTATACTTGATGTTGGTAAAGTTTCTGTAATAGTAAAAACTAATTTAGAAGTGGTAGTTTGTATCATAGAATCAAGACTACCTTGTTTACTAGTCTGTTCACATA
>JAXJWW010000004.1:0-14429 GCA_036307825.1 Treponemataceae bacterium
ATTTTCTACTACTCTGGGCATTCTGATGAAAACGCACTTTTGCTTGGGGAAGAATCTTTTGGTTACAGCCAATTAAAAAGCGCAATAAATTCTGTTCCTTCTGATATTCATGTTGTAATGTTAGATTCTTGTTTTTCTGGAAATTTTATCCGAGCCAAAGGTGGAACACGACAAAAATCATTTTTAGTTGATGAATCTTCTGTTGTTTCAGGACACGCTTATCTTTCTTCAAGTTCAGAAAGTGAAGCTTCTCAAGAATCAGATTTGATTCAATCTTCATATTTTACTCACGCTTTGATTACAGGTTTACGGGGCGCCGCAGATTCTTCTGGTGATAACAAAGTTTCTCTTAACGAATTGTATCATTATGCTTTTAACGAAACTTTATCTCAAACTGAACAAAGTACAATCGGGACACAACATCCTTCTTACGATATAACTTTAGTTGGTTCTGGGGATTTAATTTTATCTGATATTTCTACCGCTGAATCAATTTTAGTTTTAGATTCAGACTTGGCAGGAACAATTTATGTTCGAAATGAAATTACAGGACAACTTGTTTCTGAAATAAAAAAATCTGGAGCAAATAAAATTCCTCTTGCTTTAGAATCTGGAACTTATAAAGTTACAATGATTCAAGAAAATCAAACTTTAGAATCTAGCGTAAAGTTAAAAGCTGGTCGTTCAGTAAGTTTATCAATTAAAAAATTCAAAAAGGTTGATACAATCGATACTCGTTCTCGTGGTGGTAAATTTATTCCAAATCCTAAACCTTCACAAGAAGATAGAAATGATATTTACCAAGATTTACCAGATTCTGAAAGTGCCGATAAATTTTTTGACCTAAATGATGATATGAATGATGTTCGTAACAACGCAATGGACGCAATTAGGAAATTGCAGAAGAAATAAAAATATGATATGCTATTCTCTATGAAAGCTATTAAATTATTTGTTTTTGTAACTGTATTGTTGTGTGCAATCTTTTCATTCAGTTCTTGTTCTCGACTTATGGGCTATTCTGTGGTTTTGTGGTCTTTACCTGAACAAAATTTAACAGATGGAATGATTGTTCCTGTATATATTAAATCAAATATCACTCATACTTATGTAATTGGTATTCCTGAAACTGACCAAAAATGCGAAGTTTCTCTTTGGCAAATTTCAGAACCAGCTTCAAAAAAAGATGTAAAAGAGTTAGCAGAAAAATATATTGATTATCAAAGAAAGTACGCTAAAGTAAAATTAGACGGACTTCCAATTCGATATGAACCTGTAAATACAGCTCGTCAAGTTTATCGTCTTAGAGAAGGTGAAGTTCTTAAAGTTTTGTACAAAGGACAAGGTTCTGCAGTTATGTCAGGAAAAACTGCTTTGGAAGGGGACTGGCTTAGAGTTTTAACAAACGACGGACCTGCAGGTTGGTGTTTTTCTTACAACTTAAATGTTTTTGATGAAAGAGATGAACAAAAAGATAATTCTGATGATTCTCAAACTTTTGTTATCGATGAGTATTTAACAAAAATTCTTAGTGCAACTTGGTATCCAGAAACTTATTTAGAAATGATTAATACTGGTAGAATTGATTTAGGTGCAATGAGTCCATACTACAAATTTGATACAGGATTTGTTTCTGGTGAAGTTTCTCTTAATGTAAACGGTTTAACAGTTAAAAAGCCTTACAAAGGAATTTCTAAAACAGGTAGCAATGTTTATCAATTTGATGATACAAACTTCAAAATGACAGTTCGTTCTTCAAGTTTTATTGTAATCCAATACATTGATGAACTTGGAATGCCATCTTCTTATAATTTTGTTACTTTATCAACTGATGTAAATGAAGTTATTGCAAAAGAACAAGAACGCAGAAAAGCTGTTTTTGATGAACTAATTTCCGCAGGCCCAAGTTTTTCTAGTTCAAACTACGGTACAATTGAGTTTACAGAGGATTTTGGTTTTGCTTGGACAGGTTATGGATTGCTTAATTCTTCTTTAATTCCTGCAAATTCAGGTGAACTTGGTTCTGTTTCCTTTGGTTACTTTTTAGGTTCTTCTCTTAAAAATGAATTTGATGGAATTTTAACTTTAACTTTTGACGAAAACGGTAGAAAACTTAATTTCTTCTATAAACTGGAATCTGGTGGACTTCGTTTAGAAGATGCTCAAAGAGCACAATTCAAAAATTCACTTGCAGTGGATAGAAGCTCAAATCCAATCGTAATGTTCTTTGCAAAATAATTTTTTTACTGGATTTGTTATAAGGGGAAGTTAAGTGTCGTTTGTACAATTTTCTAAAGTGTCTTTAGCCTTTGGGGATAGAGATATATTAAAAGATGTTTCTATAAATCTTGCTTCGGGAACAAAGTCTGCCTTAACTGGAGCCAACGGAAGTGGAAAATCAACTTTGATGAAAGTTCTTGCTGGTCTTGTTCCTTCCGATTCTGGCGATAGAGCAATCGAAAAAGGAACTCGTATTGGTTATCTTCCTCAATCTGGAATTGTACACGCAGGTTGCACTTTAAAAGAAGAAGCGGACAAAGGATTTCAGTTTGGCTACGATTTAGTTGCTCAAATGGAAAAACTTGGGGAAGAACTTGCAAATTCAGAGAAAAATTCACTTTCTGAAAAGCAAAAAGAAAAACTTGTGGAACAACATCACGAAATTCAAGAAAAGCTAGAAGAAATTGACTGGTACAGAAAAGATATTCTTGCTCAGCAAATTTTAATCGGACTTGGTTTTGAACTTTCTGATTTAGAACGCCGAGTTGAAGAATTTTCTGGTGGTTGGCAGATGCGAATTGCTTTGGCAAAAGTTCTTCTTGCAAAACCTGATATTCTTTTGTTGGACGAACCTACAAACTATCTCGACATTGAAGCTCGTTCTTGGCTAGAACAATTTTTGAAAGAATTTAAAGGTGGATTTCTCTTAGTTAGCCACGATAGATATTTTCTTGATGTTACAATCAATGAAGTTTACGAACTTTTTAACGGAAGTTTAAATCGATATCCGGGAAATTATTCTCATTATGAAAAGGTTAGAGAAGTTGAACTTGAAAGTTTAATTGCTCGTTACGAAATTCAGCAAGAAGAAATCCGAAAATTAGAAGATTTTATTCGTCGATTTGGTTATAAGGCAACAAAGGCGGCTCAAGCACAAGAAAGACAAAAAATGCTTGATAAAATTGAACGAATTGAAATTCCAGAAACCTTAAAAAAGATTCATTTTACATTTCCTCCTGCTCCTCATTCTGGACGCTTAGTTGTAACTTTGGAAAAATTAAATAAAATTTGGACTTCGGAAAATTATCAAAATCATGTTATCAAAGATTTAGATATAGTAATTGAAAATGGCGATAGATTAGTTGTTGCTGGACGAAACGGCGCAGGAAAATCAACTTTACTTAGAATTATTTCAGGTAACGACAGCGATTTTACTGGAACTGTAAAACTTGGTGCTGGCGTTTCAATTGGCTATTTTTCGCAGGATAATGCAGAAACTCTAAAAGGCAGTATGAGCATCTTAGAATTTTTAGAAGCCGAAGCTCCTTTAGAACTTATTCCAAAATTGCGTGATATGTTGGGTGCTTTCCTTTTTAGAGGTGATGATGTTTTTAAAAGTATAGATGTGCTTTCTGGTGGTGAAAAAAGCCGACTTGCACTTTTAAGAATTTTGCTAAAACCTGTAAACTTACTCATTTTGGACGAACCTACAAACCACTTGGATTTGCATTCAAAAGATGTTTTGTTAAAAGCCTTAAAAGATTTTGGCGGAACTGTAATTTTTGTTTCTCACGACCGAGGTTTTATCGAAAGTCTTGCAAATCGAGTTTTGGAACTTAAACCAGGACAAGCAAAGGTTTTTCCGGGAGATTACAAATATTATCTTGAGCAAATTGGAAAACTTGAACAAGGTGAAGTTGTTCAGAGTCAAGTAAAATCAAATTCTTTTGTTCAAAGTGATGAGCCTAAAAAAACTGCAAGTCAACTTTCTCGTGAAGAAACAAAACGATTACAAGCAGAAAAACGTCGTCTTGAAAAAGAAGAAGAAAAACTGATGACAGAAATTTCTGAACTTGAAGAAGAAAAATCTAGTTTAGAAGAAAAACTTTCTACTCCAGAAGTTTATTCCGACGGAGTTTTGTGCAAGGAAATTACTCAGCAAGTTGCTCAAATTGAAGAAAAACTTACACAGTTAAATTCTCGTTGGGAAGAAGTTTCTGAAAAATTAGCAGAATATTAGTCTTTCTTTTTGTTTGCAAGTCCACTAGCTTTTACAAACATTTTTTCGATGTATTGAGCCTCACCTTCAGAAATCATTGCTCTTGAAAGAATTGATTTCCAAAAGTTTTCCATATCATTTTGACCTGCAAGAGTAAAAAATCCAATCTTTTTTAGGTTTTCGATAATAACATCAACTGTTTTGTTCAATCGTTCAATTTGGATTGGTGTATATCCTGAAGAAAATTTTTGTTTTTCAGTTAAATTGATATGTCTAAAAATTGTGTAGCAAATTACTTGCACAGCATGAGAAAGATTTAATGAACCAAAATCTTCACTGGAAGGAATATTCACTCCGATTGTGCAAACTTCTAGTTCTTCGTCTGTTAAGCCAGTTCTCTCGTTTCCAAAAATCAAAGCGATTTTAGAATTTGCCTCGTCGCAAAGTTGCTCTGTCATTTTGGCAAATTCTTCTGGAAAAACTAAAAACTCTTTGCGTTTTTTACCTCGTCGTCGTGTAGTTCCTGCTGCAACAGAACAATCTGAAATTGCCTCTTCTAATGTGTCAAAAAATCTTGCATTATGCCAAATTGAAAAGGCGTGAATAGACAAAATTCTGATTTTTTCTTCGTCGTAATCTGATTTTTTTCCTACAATTCTTAAATCTAAAATATCATTGTTTGCCATTGCTCTACAAACTGAACCGATATTTCGGCTTTCGTCTGGGTGGCATAAAATTACACAAAATTGTTCTGTTTTCATAAAAAAAATTATAACATTTTTTTTGAATTTTGTTTATACTAAAATAATGGTAGATTTTTTAGAAATGGAACAAAATTTGTCCAAAATACAAAAAAACAAAAAAACTGTAATTATCGGAGCAAGTGGCGGAATCGGAAGAGAACTTGCTTTAGAACTTGCCTCAACTACTCAAGAATTGGTTTTACATGGACTTTCCCAAGAAAAATTGGATTTTCTTAAAGGTGAAATTTTCGAAAATTCTTATATGACTATTATGAATGAATTTTTAAGTTATCCAAAATTAACTGATATTTCTTACAAATTTACACCTTCATTTTTTACCGGTGAAGAAGATACTTCTACAGAAAGTACAAAAAATCTTTTATTAGACCACATAAAAACTGCTGATACTTTATGTGTTTGCTACGGACCTTTTTTACAAAAACCAATTCATCAAATGTCCCAAAGTGAATGGCTAGAAATTTCAACTTTGGTTTTTGCACTCCCTGGATTTTTGACTTCCCTTGCATTACCTCACATGATGGAACATAAATTTGGTAGAATTTTGCTTTTTGGTGGAACTCGCACAGATTCTGTAAATGGATTTAAAACTAACCCAGTTTACGGGGCTGCAAAAACTGCAATTTGTAGTTTGGTAAAATCAGTTTGCTTAGAGTATTCTCAATATGGAATCCGTTGTAACGCAATTTTGCCGGGTTTTGTGGAAACTGAATATGTTTCAGAAGCACAAATGAATTACTACAAAAATTTGTTAAATTCCGATGGGATAATAGAGGCTGCATCAGTTGCAAAAACAGCAAACTTCCTTCTTGATAACGAAGATTTAAATGGAGTTCTTCTTAAAGTTGATAGAGGTTGGAACTGTTAAAAAAAATATTTGACATAAGATATTTATGTAGTATAGAATATAAGTTATAACAAAGGGGAGAGGTCATTTTATTGACCAAGTAATTTATGAGTACTAATAATAATCTTATTCCTGGTTTTGATGATGAAAAAGACGATAGCCTTAAGATTCTTTTAGAGGCTACACCTTCTGTAGATAAATGTCTTATTTTATATCTAAACGGATATATCGATACTTACAATTCAAATTTCTTTCAAAAAAGAATTGCCAAGGTTGTTGAAGCAGGCTATGTTAATTTGATTTTTAACTGTGCAGCTTTAAATTATGTTTCTTCAACTGGTATTGGATCTTTTACTTCTTTTCTTAAGATGGTTAAGCCAAAGGGTGGCGATGTTGTTCTTTTAGAAATTCAACCAAAAGTTTATGAAGTATTTCAGTTACTAGGATTTTCTCAATTTTTTAATATTAAAGATTCTGTTGATGATTCAATTAAGTTTTTTAATAAAGATTCATCATCTTCTGATACATCCTTGGATTTATTTCCAAAAATATTTGCTTGTCCGGTTTGTTCTAAAAAACTAAAGGCTACAAAGGCTGGTAGGTTCCGATGTTCCGAATGTAAAACAATTCTTGCTATTGATAATCAAGGACAGGTTTTCTTAGGATAGTTTTTATCTTTTGGTTTAGAAAGCCACTTTGCACTTCAGATTTTCTGGATTGTAAGTGGCTTTTATTTTTTTTAGGAAGTTATATTTTATCTAAAAAAAATTTCTTGTTTTTGTTCATTCTTCGTGATATCATATACTGATGAAATCTTCGTTATATTTGGCAGTAATTTTTTTTATTAGTTGCATATTTTGTATTCTTGTTGGTGCATTTTCTTTTATGATTTATAATGTTACCATTAATTTATCAGCAGGTAGCGAAGTTTCTTTTTTTAATATTCCAATTTTTTTAGAAGGACTTGTTTTTTCAATTCCTGTTGCAGCTATATTATCTTGTTTTTTTATCATTTTTTACATTATTCGCCATCCATCTAATCCTTGGTTTAACTTATTAGTTTATTCTATTTTGGGTCTTTTAGTTTGGTGTGTGATGATTCCTGCTTCATATAAACTTGCAGAAGTGATGTTATCTTCAAAATCTGAAACTACTCAAAAGGAACAATCAGAAACAATGTATACATCTGGGTACTTTAGAAAAGTTTCTAATGGATATGTTTATTTTACACAAGTTCACGAAGATAATACAGCTGATGGTGTTATAATTGTAAAAGGAAATCCTAGTACTTTTACGAATATTCCTTTAACAAGTTTTTTTGACGATATATACAAGGATATTTTATTTACTTCGGCTTTGAAGCCATCTAGATTTGTTGATTTTGCAATTTCTTTTTTAACTCTATTTTGGGAAATTGGAAAATATTCCTATATGGGCAAAGGATTATATCTTATATCATATTTTTCTTTTGCTTTAGTTTTACTTTCTGTCATAGGTTTATCTCGATGTAGTAAATGGCGTCTTTGTAATATGTGTTTTGTATTTGTTGCTTTTTTTGTTCTATGTTTTATTAATTATTTTATTTATGATTCAAAATTTTTTGTTTCTGTAATTAGATTTTTTATAAGTAAGAATATCGAAATTTTATCTGATCGCAGAATTTTACAATTGATTATCAATTCTTTCTTTTTTTTGATTTTTTCTACAATTGGAATTGTAAATGCAATAATAAAACCTGAAGCAAATCAGGAGTTAGTTACAGAATGAAATTATCAAAAACCGTTTTTATTATTTTATTGATTGAAACCATTCTTTTCTTTGCTATTTTTTTAGGTATAGGTTTTTTCTTTTTTGAAGAACCTGAATGGAATTTGACAAATCCTTTTCTCTATAGAATTCAATCTGGTTTATTATTATTTTTCAAATTACTTCCTGCTATTTTTATTACGGGAATATTGATTGGATATTCTTGGGGATTTGGTAAACAAAATAAAACTCCAACACATAGATTTTCAGAACTTTTTACTCTTTACTTAAAGAATGTTTTGGTAACATCTTTAATTTGTGCTTCTTTATGTTTTATTGCAGCTGAAGTGGGCGTTCCTTTAATTTCTTATTCTCGTCAAAACATGGAAGAAAACTCAAAAAATATTGGTGAATATATTGAACTTGCTAAGAAAAATCTTGCCATAGGTGATTATGGAACTGCTTTATTTTATGCAAATTATGTTCTTGATATTTATCCTGAATCTCAAGAATCTATTGAACTTGCAAGATTTATTGAAGAAAGCCAATATTTGCAGAGAAAAGACAATTCTCTAATAGAAAAATCTGAAATATCTACAATTTCAACTTCTAAAACTTCTACAATGACAATTCCTGAATTGATGCAAACTGCTATAGATTCATATTCAAATAAAGATTATTTCAATGCACATTATTACGCTTCCTTGGTGTTAGAAATTTCAAAAACAACAGATGGAAATCTTACTTTTGCAAAGCAATTAGCAAGTGATGCTTGGAATAAACTTTCTGAAGTTGATTCTTTTGCTGATGACTTATCAAGTCAGGTTTTTTATCGTAAAAAGGAAGGTTATGTTGCTTTAACTTCAGGTGATTATTCAAAAGCATATTATATCTTTTACGATTTGTTAGAAAAATATCCCCTTGATTATGATATTAAAAATTTTTATGAAATTTCAAAGGAACTTTTATCTACTCAATATTTTTTTACTGATGAAACTTTAGATAAACAACAATTTGAAAAATATCGAAATGTGTATTTTACTTTGCCTAGACTTGATGGTGGAAAAGATATAATTTCTATAAAAGGAATTACAGATACAGATTCAACAGGTGGAAGAATTCAATATTTACGAGGATTTTCAGTTGTTTCTTATGATAAATATGATGAATGGCTGATGAGTTTTTCTGTTCCTTATGCAAAGATGTGTTCTTATCCTTTGGAAGACATGGGAGATGAACTTATAAATTATATCAGCGAGACTTCAAATACTAGGTTTGTCCCTTATGTTTTCTTGAAGTCAGTTGATAGAAAGTATGAAAATATTTTCATAGGTCCTCGGTTTGATATAAGAAAAGGTTATGCTTCAGAGTTTTCTACAACTTATATTATGCCAATTCCTTTTGAAGATTTTGCAATGCTTTGTGATGTTTCTCATGGTCCAGAAACTATGTCTTTGGTTTCTTTATACAAATTTTCTAAAGTTGCATCTAATTATGGATATTCTTCAGAAATTTTTTCTCAGGCATTAATTAATCGATTTTCATTTCCTTTAATTTTATTGATTTGCTTTATATTAGCTGGTATTTTAGCTTGGAATAGTAGAATTTTTGTAAATGATTCATTTAAATTTTCATGGATTTTATTATTTCCGATAATACTTGCTTTATCATATATTTTTGTAGAATGTTTTAGATTTTTATTATCATTAATATTCTATGCAGTTCTATCACTAACATATATAAATCATGGTGCTGTATTTTTAAGTTTATTTATTTTGTTAGTTTTACTATTTTTGTGCTTTTTACGATTTGTTTCGCTAAAAAGTGATTCCGTAAAAGAATAAAAAAAACTGCCTAAAAAGTTCCGTAGATGAAAAACTTGATTTAGCATCTACGCTATGATTTGTACTTATTAGACAGTCTTTTTTGATTTTATCTATTAAATTTTTACACAGTAATTCTTTCGATATGTGCTCCAAGTGATTGTAATTTTTCTGTTAAATGTTCATATCCTCGTTCAACTTGATAAACATTTTTGATAACACTTTCACCTCTTGCACACATTGCGGCAATAACCATTGCCATACCAGCTCTTACATCAGGAGAAACTAATTCTGTTCCCCGCAATAAACTTGGACCAGAAACAACTGCTCTGTGAGGGTCGCAAAGTGTGATTCTTGCTCCCATTCCGATAAGTTTATCTACAAAGAACATTCTTGATTCAAACATTTTTTCGTGAATCAAAACTGTACCTTCAACTTGAGTTGCAACAACTGTCATGATACTTGTTAAATCTGGTGGAAATCCTGGCCATGGAGAGTCATCAATTTTTGGAATCATTCCGCCTAAATCTGGGCTTACTTGCATATTTTGTTCATTTCCAACGATGATAGAATCCCCATCTGTTGTCCAAGTGATTCCTAATCTTCCAAAAGCAAGACGAATTGCTCTCATATCACGCTGTTCAACACCTGTAATTGTGATACTTCCCCGAGTTGCAGCAGCCAATCCAATAAATGAACCAATTTCCATGTAGTCTGGCCCAATTTTGAAATCACATCCGTGAAGCTTTTTTACGCCCTTAATTGTAAGAATATTTGAACCAACACCTGTAATGTCGGCGCCCATTGCGTTGAGCATATTGCACAAGTCTCTAACATGAGGTTCACTTGCAGTATTTGTTAAAATTGTTGTTCCTTCTGCTAAACAAGCTGCCATAACAGCGTTTTCTGTTGCAGTAACGGATGCTTCATCTAAGAAAATATCTGCACCTACAAGTTTGTTTGTTGTAAAAGAAAGTTGACCGTCTGTATTTACCCTTGCACCAAGTTCTGTAAGTGCTAAAAAGTGAGTATCTAAACGACGACGCCCAATTACATCTCCTCCTGGTGGAAAAAGTTGTGCTTTCCCAAGTCTTGCTAAAAGAGGACCTGCAAAAAGAATAGAAGCGCGAATTTTTTTTGCCAAGTCTGAAGGAATTTCGTGAGAATTCAAATTCTTTGCACAGAATTTCCATGTATTGTCAGCAATTTTTTCGGCTGTTACACCTAAACTTTCTAGAATCTTTATCATTACACCTGTATCTTCAATATCTGGGATATTTCTAAGTGTAACTTCTTTGTCTGTTAAAAGTACTGCCGCAATACAAGGCAGGGCTGCATTTTTGTTTCCACTGGCAGCGATTGTTCCTTTAATCGGGAAACCGCCTTCAATATGATATTCGTACATCAGTTTTTCCTTTCTGAATATATTTTGATAAGTTCAAGTATTGTTTTTACTGAATATTCCATTTGTTCTAAACAAGCCCATTCTGTTCTTGAATGAAAATTGTGTCCGCCGGTAAAAATATTTGGAGTTGGAATTCCTAATTCCGATAAACGAGAACCGTCAGTTCCTCCACGAATTGGACGAATAACTGGTTCGATTCCTACATTTTTTACCGCATCAATTAGATTTTGCATTACATGAGGATTTTTATCAAGAACTTGCTTCATATTTTTGTATTGAAAAGTGTGTTTTACTTCAACATTTCCATTTGGAAAAAGTGATTTGCAAGTTTGTGCCAAAGAATCAATTGTTTCGATTCGACGATTCATTCCAGAATCTTCAAAATCTCTTAAGAAAACTGTTACTGTGGCACTTTCCATGGAACCTGAAATTTCCATTGGAGCATAAAAACCTAAATATCCGTCAGTTGCTTCTGGACTTTCATTTTGTGGAAGCATAGAAACAAATTTACTTGCCATTGTTACCGCGTTCACCATGTTTGGCCGAGCTGAACCCGTATGCAAAGCTTTTCCTGTAAAAGTGATTTCGGATTTGTATGCGTTAAAACATTCCGCCTCGATTTCTCCCAAATCCCCACCATCAACTGTGTAACATTGTTTTGATTCAAGCCAGTCTAGTGGAACATTGTCCATTCCATGCCCAGTTTCTTCATCAGGTGAAAAAATGATTTCAATCTGCCCGTGAGCAATATTTTTATCCTGCAAAATTTGAATCGCTGTCATAATTTCTGCAATTCCAGCTTTGTCGTCAGCACCAAGCAAAGTTGTTCCGTCAGTTGTGATAATCGTTTGCCCTTTGCATTTTGCAAGTTGTGGATTTTCTTCTATTTTAATAGAAACTTCATCATTTAAAGTGATAGATTTTCCGTCGTAGTTTTCAATGATTTTAGGATTTACATTTTCGCCAGAAACTTCACCTGCTGTATCAAGGTGTGATAAAAATCCTACAGAAGCACAATTTTCGTATCCTGAAGTTGCTTTAATTCTTGCGCATAAATATCCATGGCTTGTAATATGACTTTCGATGTTCAAATTTTCAAGTTGATTTTTTATGTGATTTGCTAAATCTAATTGTCTTTCTGTTGAAGGTTGGATTCCTTCGTCTGCTTTTTGAGAATCGCTAGTTGTCCAAATTTTTATATATGATAAAAAATTTTCTAATAATGTGTTTTTTTCGTTTGGTTCTAAAATCATCTCTTATATCGTACGATATTTTTATGTATTTTGCAATCGGTATGTTTTTTGTCTAAATGCCCACTCGGATTGGAAACGCCTAACTGTGTTTTTAGGTTTTATGTTAGATAGAGTTTCCTTATGATAGATTTCCTTTTCATCTCAAAAGTATTCAGTTTGCAAAAAATTCGACTTGCTTAGACAAAACAGCCCCCATTCTCGCGAAATGCAAGAAGTTTGCAAAATACACATACCGTGCAGAATAAAACAAGCGTAGACGAAAAAGAACCAAACGAAGCCTTGCAAGTGAAACGCAGCACTAGCGAGTTTGGGGATTTTTCGTCGAGAGCTTGTTTTCTTCCGGTACGAAATTTCCCCATTTTGCAAAATTCTGAAATCCTATTGAAAAAGGGAGTTTTTATTGGTAAACTGTTTTTATGAGTGATACAAAAGATTTATGCCCTTGTGGTTCAGGAAAAAACTATTGTGATTGTTGTGAACCTATTATCAAAGGTTCTGCTAAAGCACCAACAGCTGAAGCTTTAATGCGTAGCCGATATTCAGCTTATGTAAAACATGAAATTGACCATATTGCCAAAAGCTGTGTTCAAGATCCAGACCGAAATGAAATTGACTTGGATGAAACTCGTAGATGGAGTGAAGAATCAACTTGGCATGGATTAAAAATCCTTCGCACAGAAAAAGGAAAAGAATCAGATTCTGAAGGAATTGTTGAATTTTCAGCAACATATACTCGCGGTGGTTTAAAAGATGTTCATCTTGAAAAAGCAAAATTTGTTAAACAGAATGGCGAATGGGTTTATCACAGCGGAAGTTTGATTCCTACAACTATTGTTCGTGATGGTGCAAAAGTTGGAAGAAACGATCCTTGTCCATGTGGCTCAGGATTGAAATATAAAAAATGTTGTGGAAGATAGTCTTTCAATATGAAAATAATTACAGGCTTTCATGCCATTGAAGAAAAAATAAAATCTCTTGAAAAAAATTCTAAGGCTATTTTGTTTTACAATAAACCTGGTCCTAGAGTTAAGAAAATTATTGCATTTGCACAAAGTTTGTGTGAATCAAAAAATGCTTTGATAGAGTGCCGACAAGTTGAAGTTCATGAACTTGAAAAACTTGTTAGCACTTTACCAGAACTTGCTCGAGATCATCGTGGAGTTGTTTTACAACTTTCAGGTAACCAAAAAGATGAAACAAATTTAGTTGAATTTTCTGATTTAAAAATTCATCTTAAAAATAGAATTTCCTCTAAAACCGAAAATCAAAAATCCGTAGTTGTGATTTTGGATTCAATTACTGACCCTCACAATGTTGGTGCCATAATCCGAAGTTGCGACCAGTTTGGCGCAGATTTAGTTGTGCTTCCATCTCGTCGCGGTGCATCAACTGATAGCGAAATTATCGGTCGTTCTAGCGCCGGAGCTTCTTCTTGGGTGCCATATATGGTTGTTCCAAATTTGATAAGAGTTATCGAACTTTTAAAAGAAGAAGGATATTGGATTTACGGTGCTGATGCCGGTGGTGAAAACCTAAACGATTTAGTTGTTCAAAAAAATGATAAGGTGGCAATCGTTATGGGAAGCGAAGGTTCTGGTATGTCCAGAATCGTTCGTGAAAACTGCGATAAAATCCTTTCAATTCCAACTTGTGGAAAGTTGGATAGCTTAAATGTATCGGTGGCAGCCGGAATATTACTCTACAAAATTTCGCAAAATTAAGAATTGGTACTAACAGAAAACAATTTTAAATTATTCTTTGAATAAATAATTTATGCCAAAATGCTCTCAACTGAAATTCCCCCACGCACTGCGGTTCCTCCTTTCAGTCGTCAATGCAGTGGTGTGTCAATTTCAGTTTACGCATTTTGCAATGTATTTTTTTTAGAATTTTTAAGTCTATTTTCTCTTGTGTACATTATGTATTTTGCGAACTTTTTTTGTTCGGATAGAATGGGGCGGATTTTTTATTAACAAAAATTGCGATGTTTCATTTTTCGTCTACGTGATTTCTTCTGCATTTAATGATATTGCGAACTTTTTTCGTTCGGAGAAAATTGGCTGTTTGGGATGTTTACTTAATTCTATAAACCAGAAAAGTCGTTTTGACTGTGAACAGTCAAGACTTTTCGAAGACCTGTGACATTTTTGTATATAGATGCTGAAATAAATTCAGCATGACATTATGGTTTAAACTTTTGAGACAGTTCCGCGTGAGTTCTAGAAAGGAAACTGTTTAGTTACAACATGTAAATTATTTGTGTGCAATATATAAAATAAAAATTTACTTGCTAGAATAATTTTTGTTGCTAATATTATTTAAAAGTGATAAAATATTTATATGAAATATAAGACTGAGATAACTCAACTCAACTC
>JAXJWW010000005.1:0-3890 GCA_036307825.1 Treponemataceae bacterium
AAATTTTTCTAAATATTGTGTTTTTTTGTTTTGTTAGAAATCGATTCTACAATTTAGAGAAAAATCAACATTAGAAGCACTTGTTAAAACTGGTGTTGCAGAAAAATCAACATTTTTTGCATTAAGGTTTTAAGCAAGTTATTCCCAATAACTTGAGAAATTTATAAATAACTTTTTGTATACAGAGTTTAGCAAATATTTATTAGTTTTTACAAAAGGCAAATTTTATTTTTCTTCACTTGCCTTGTTGATTTTTTTGCTAATCACCAAAGAATAAATTATAACAAAAATTATTCCTGGAAAAACTGTTGCCACAAAAACATATTTTCCGAAAGGCAAAAAGCAAGTAACTAAATTGATAATTCCGATAATCACCAAAACGATTCCAGAAACTCGTTGTGTTTTGTTCCAAACTTCAGGATTTTTATTTATCCAAGGAGCGCGAGTTCCGACAACTGGATTTGGTTCAGTTTTTGGCAAATAATTTCCAATTATAATGAACAAAATTGATAAAACAAAACCAACTATACAGAAAGCATCAATATTAAATCCCACAGGTTTTAAAATCATAAATGAACCAAGAGTAACACTCAACAAAGGAATAATCCAAGACATAATTGTTTCTACTTTTGGACTAAATTTTTGTTTTGAAACCCTAAGTGATAAAAGATAAATCACATTGATTACAACCATAAAAAGTGGCATTGTGATAATTCCCCAGAACTTTGGCAAAGTCCAATTCACTTGATCGTTCCAACCATATTGCTGAGGAATTTCTTCCGGAAGTTTATCCCAAAGTGCGAAGCCCAAAACAATTGGTAAAAGACAAACAACAGATGTTAAAATAAAAGTTTTTATTGAAAATGATTTTTTCTCTGACATAATATCTCCTATTAGAAGTAATTGAGGAATTTTTAAATTCCGAATGAACTTCTTAGATGCTGTTTTGCAAATAAAAAAGTTTGCAACGCAAACCTAACTTTTGAACTGACTAAACCAAAGCATCAATTCTTCAAAAACACTTGTGTTTAGTTCATAAAAGATGAAGTTTTTATCACGCCTTTCACGAATTAAATCCGCCTTTTTCAAAATTGATAAATGATAAGAAATCGTCGCTCCAGTCATATCAAATTTAGATGCGATATCACCTGCAGACAAACTTCCCGTTTTTAGCATTTCTAAAATTTCCCGCCGAGCAGGATCCGATAAAGCTTTAAATGTTTCTGCAAAAGCCATTAAACCTCCTATCTATTTAGATGATTTTCTATTTAGAAATATTTCTAAATACTTTATACATCGATAATACAAATCTGTCAATGGATTTTTTTAAATTTAAGAATTAAATCAAATCTTTTTTTCTGAATGAAAGACAAAAAAATCTTATAGGACATCTTTAATGCAAGGAATAAATATTTATATTAAACTAAAAATGTCTTAAGACTTTTGGTTTTGCCAAGAAAACTTCAAAACTGTTGGCAATTTTTTTATGGAATTTCACATTAATAATGTGATACAGCAAAATTCTAGGAGGCTAATTATGGCAGGCGCAAGTAAAAACGCAAGAACAACTTTCACAACTCATAAATTTTTCTGTTTATGTGGTGGTGAAATTACAATGAAAACTTTATTCCACAACGGCAAACTTAAAAACGTTGCAGAATGTTCAAACTGCAAACGGACTGAAAGACGCCCAAAAGATTTTAATTAAAATGCTCTTTAAAGGGGCTGTCTAATAAATATGAATCGTAGTGTAAACACAAATAATTTAAACCTCAAGTTTAAAACTTCGGCATAAACTAAAATTAGACAGCACCCATTTGTTCGCAAAAAAAAGAATGTGCAAACTTGTATCCATAAATGTATTGACTGTTTTTATATAACATATTCTTCAACAAGCAACCTTGATGATGAAAAACAACAACTCTTTCTATTTTTTTATCAAGTTTTCATCTCTTGCTTCAAAAAATGGTTCTTCATTAAATTTTACAAGTTCCAAGTTCAATTCAAAAATTTTGTAATTTCTGTTATCAAAGTATTTTTTGATAATTTTGTCCCGAGTTCCGTAAGTTCTAAAAGCTTTTCCTGCAAAATTTGTAAACCTAACCATTATTTTGATGATTCTGCCATCTGAAAAAAATCATAAAAATTTTTGATAAAATATTGATTTACTTCTATAATTTATATAAAATATCAACGAATCTAATTCAATCAAGGAATAATAAATGAAAACTATTTACGAAGGTAAAACAAAGAACGTTTACGGTCTTGATAATGGTAATGTTTTATTAAAATTCAAAGATGACTGTACTGGGAAAGATGGAGTTTTTGATCCAGGTGAAAATTCTGTAGGTTTAACAATCGAAGGAATTGGAAAAGCTAACCTTATTACTTCAATCCACTATTTTGAATTATTGAAAAAAGCAGGAATCAAAACTCACTATATTAGTGCAAATATTGATGATGCAACTATGGAAGTTCTTCCTGCAACAGTTTTCGGTCATGGATTGGAAGTTATCTGTAGATTAGTTGCAACAGGAAGTTTTATCCGTCGTTATGGTGAATATATCAAAGATGGAACTCCACTTGAAGGTGGCTATGTTGAATGTACTTTCAAGAATGACGAAAAAGGCGATCCTTTAGTTACAAGTGAAGGTTTGGCAGCTCTTGGAGTTATGTCTACAGAAATGTTCAATAGTATGAAAGAACAAACATTGAAAATCACAAAAATCGTTGCAGATGATTTGAAATCAATTGGTCTTGATTTGTGGGACATCAAATTTGAATTCGGATACAACAACGGTGAAGTTATTTTGATTGATGAAATTGCTTCTGGAAACATGAGAGTTTACAAAGACGGCAAAATCGTTGATCCTGTTGAATTAACAAAACTTATCAACAATCGCTAATTAAATCGGAAATACATCCATAAATTAAATTGATATAAAGCTAGTTCCCAACCTAATGAGTTTGTGGATACTAGCTTTTTTTATGCATATAAATAAAAAAGTAAGAAGCAAATTTATCATAGCACAAAAAATTATTTTTTTAACAACTCAAGGGTTTTCTCATCTTTTTTTTACGACACATCATTTTAAAAATTTTTGATAGAAAAAAATGTGTAGTTAAAAAATTCCCTACTCTATATCAATCACAATTTCTTGATAAAGTAGACTGATGTCAGAATGAGAAAAGTCTTTATTTTTCACAACTGACAAAATTTCTTCATCGGAATATTTTTCGGTTGGATAAAGAACAACTACAGATTTATCATTTTCTTGAAGGAAATGAGTTTTTCCAAAATCTGTGTATCGTGTTGCTCCAATAGAAAATACCATTTTGTTGATTTTATTATTATAGTTCAAATATGAATTTAGATTTTCTGTTGGACCTTCGTCAATTTGATTATTCAATTTTTCAATTATCCAGTTAAGCAATTTTTCGTAAATATAACTGTAGCCTTTTATAAATGAAGTTTCGCCGTATTGAAAAATTTTATCACCACGAATTAAAAAACAGGCGATTTTGTAATCATTGATAATTCCATTTTCTGAAAACTCATCAATTGGAATTAAATTTTTTGCAAGACCTTTTGAGGAAGA
The DNA here is from genome assembly GCA_036307825.1 of Treponemataceae bacterium. Lineage (GTDB taxonomy): Bacteria > Spirochaetota > Spirochaetia > Treponematales > Treponemataceae > RGIG9060. The sequence continues at coordinate 3,600 of JAXJWW010000005.1, forward strand.
ACCCCAGTTTTTCTTTTGGCTAATTTTTTTTGCACCATCTTTTCTTATGGAGCAGTCATTTGAAGCACCAAATGCAATAGGAATAATTTTTTCAACTTTGTCATTATTCCAAAGAACATCACAAAGAATCGCACATTCTGGTTCAATTTGTAAGTTTTCTTCATTTTTAGGAAAGACAATTTTATCGCTATCAAATGGAAAAGTTTTTAAATATTCTGGAACTAAATTATTTTTAGATGGAATATATGTTGGAAAAATTGCCTTTGGAGCATTTTCTTCTTTGGTTTTAAT
>JAXJWW010000006.1:0-11529 GCA_036307825.1 Treponemataceae bacterium
AAGTGAAGAAATTGTTTCAAAAATCCCAAATGCAAAACTAAAAACTTACGAAGAATACGGCCACGCCCTTTACGAAGAAGCCAAAGATTTTAACAATGTGGTGTATGAGTTTTGTTGTGGGGAATAAGTTTCAATTCGCCGTTCTTGTATCCTAGCGATAAATCTAAAATACAACTTTAGATTTATCGTTGAGAGTTGACCCTACAAATCTTACAAAATCCTTCCTTTCCCAAACTCATTTTTTTCTTTTTCAATAAAATCAATTAAGAAATTGTAGAACTTTTTAGTTTTTTGGTCGTCGGTTTTGTTGTTTTTGTATGTTACCAAAATGTCTCTTGTGCAGTTTGTATTTGCAATCTTTAGAAGTTTTACATTTTTGGTATCAATTTGTTCCCATGAAAATGATGGCCAAAAACCAATCCCAATATTTGCCGAAATCATATTTTTTACAGCAATTGGACTATCACTTTCAAAAACGATATTTGGATGAATATGTTCTTTTTTGCAAAATTTGTCGCAAATTGCTCTAAAATGTTTTGCTCCAGAAAGTGATATAAAATCTTCTTTTTTTACTTCTTCCAGCGATATTTCATTTATGTTTTGAAATCTTTCATTGTTTGGCACAATCAAAAAAATCTCTTCATTGCAGACAAAAACTTCATCTTGATTTTGTAAAGATTGATTGTAGAAAAGTTTTGTAGTAACAACAATATCACATAAATCATCTGTTTCGTTCTGACTAACTTGAAAATGCACTTCATCATCAATTTTTTTATATTCGATAATTGCCCGAGTAACCAAACTAGAAGCTGCTAAAACATTTAAATGAATTGTGGCGTTTTCCATTTTTGCCATAGTTTGAAGTTGTTCTGGTAGATCAAAAATTCCTGTTAAAAATGGTTTTAGTTTTTCGTAAAAATACCTTCCGTATTCTGTTAAAACAATATTTCGGCCTTTCATCCCAAAAAGTGGAACTTCCAATTCTTTTTCCAATCTGTGAATAGTCTGAGTTAGGGCAGGTTGTGCAATGTGCAATTCTTCTGAAGCTCGAGTGATGTGTTGAAGTTCTGCAACTTTTAAAAAATATTTTAATTGTGTTAATTCCATAATATTAAAGTTATAAATCCTCTTTTAATCTATAATGTAAAATGTATTAAAACTATTGTAATAATATATTATACATTATTTATCTTTTTGTATATAGTTTTCTCAATAAAACACAAACAAGAGGAAAAACTATGAACAACTTTTTAGAAGCAACAATGCTAGTTTGTTTTGGATTATCTTGGCCAATATCCTTGATAAAAAACATAAAAGCTCATTCGGCCAAAAATATGAGTTTTAGATTTACTGCTTTAATTATTTTGGGATATTTAGCTGGAATAAGTGCAAAATTGATGAGCGGAACAATGAATTATGTGCTAATAATTTACATTATCAATTTAGTTGTGGTGTGTATGAATTTAGTTGTTTATTTTGTAAATAAAAGTTATGACAAAAAATTGATGTAAATCAATATAAGTTAAGGGATTATATAATCTTTGTTCTAGAAAATTAATTGGAGGAAACATGAAAGAGATTAAAGAAATTAAAGAATTAAAGCAAAATCTCAAATTGGGACAAATTGTATTTTTGGGTTCAACAAAACTTGCAAATATGGATTTGTATGATTATTTGAGAGATACAACTTCATTTTCAATTTATAATGAAAGTGTGCAAAAATTAAAAATTGAAGATGTGGAAAAATGTGTGGAAATGATTTCCAATTTACAGCCTTCAAAACTTTTTATTTCTATAGGTGAAGAAGAAATTAAAAATGAAAAATTAGATATTGATGATTTTATTTCTAAATATGAATGGTTTTTATATAAAATAAATCAAAATTGTAAAAATTGCACTTTGTATATCATTTCGTTAAATGAAGAAAATGATATTGCAAAAAAAGTAAATAAACGATTACAAAAACTTTCTGAAGAATGTGGTTGCCGATTTATTAAATTGATAGGAAATTCAATTTGTGATTTTATTTCAACAATAAAAGTATATTTAAGAAAGTTTCCAATCAATTTTGTAGAAGCAATGAGATATAGTTAGGTTGTATCACCTCCCGAAAAGGTCAGGTCGTTTTAGTTAATTTTTCTGGTGTAAAAGAAGCAAGCCGTCATAATATATTTCAAAAAGGACATATTGAAGGTATTTTTAATATTCCTGAAATTATAGAAGCCGCTATATATTGGAAAAGAAAAAAATGAAGACAATAGAAAACCAAATTTAACAAACTTTTATTACTATGGGCTTGAAATAAAACTTGATAATGAAGATTATACTGCAAAGATTATTTTTACAGAAAATAAAGAAGGTGAAATATATTATGACCAAAGTTTATCAACTATTGAAAAAGGTCGTTTTGTAGACATTATTCAAAAAAATAACCTCGAAACAGTTCTTCCGCACATACAAGGGCGGGATAGTTCCGAGGTTTCTGAGGTTCTTAACCCGTTATTATCGCAGGAGAACCTCAACTACTATCAAGATAAACGCCTTATTAGAATTTGTCAAGTTCCTCAAATGCCGTATCTTGAAAATGATATTGTTACAGGAATATGGAAACCTACAAAGGAAACTGTTGAAGCTGTAAAAAAAGGAACATTGTTTATAGAAAAAGTTGGTCAGAAATATGTAATGAATGACTTTATTAAGAAGGATGGTTTAAAAAATATTGAGGAAGTCCAAGGCTTCCCCATTGTGGAACTCTGTTGTATCACCTTCCGAAAACGGGAGGTGATTTTAGAGAAAAAGGAAATTTGATTAAGATGATAAAAAATAAGTCCATTGTAAGCAACAATGGACTAGATGTTGGCCATTTAACCTCGTAAATACCAAGGATAGCCCCAACATTTATTATGATAAAAGACTTATACGAATCTGTCAAGTTCCACAATTACCATACCTTGAGTTGTATCATCTTCCGAAAAGGTCAGGTCGTTTTAGTCTAAAAAATCGAAGTAATGAAAAATTTAATATTAGTAAATAAAAAAAACAGCCCCGTAAGTTCGGAGCTGAATAGGCTGCCCAGTCCCGATTGGTTACGGGTGACTCGACACTAACAACTATAACACAAAAAAAATATTTGTCAATAATTAGTTATTAAAATCTTTTAAGTTCCACTTGTGTATTTTATTGTTTATAAATACATAAACAATTCCTTCTGTTATTCCTTTCCCTTTGAGTTCTCCGTTTATTTTTTTGTTGTATCACCTTCCGAAAAGGAAGGTCGTTTTAGTCATAGAATCCCCTTTTGTCTATATTATAAATTATCTAAAAAAATCTGTAAACAAAAAAAACAGCCCCGTAAGTTCGGGGCTTGGTTGGTTTATGCAGATTTACTTTTCCATACAATTTTTTGTATGTCATCAAATCTAACATCTTTCAAAGAAAACTTGTCATCTTTATAAATTTCAACAAGGTAGTTTTCTTCACTAAAATTTTCTATAACTGTGGCTTCTTCATTTGTCTTTAATAAGGCAATATCTAAAACATTTACCTTCATTGCAAGTTTCCTCCTACAAAATATATATTGTGGTAAGTCTTAATCTCTTATTATCATCTTCATCCAAGCTGTAAGAACATTTGCTGTTTTACCACTCGGTCCTGTTAAGTTGTATCACCTCCCGAAAACGGGAGGTCGTTTTAGTTCTACATATTTTTATAGTGTAACTAAATCTTTGGCACCAACATGGTACTCTTGTAAGTCTACTACTTCTTGACTCAAAACGCAAGAAGAAAATTGGTTTTCTGTTAAAATGAACATTCTTACGCATCCAGTTTTGGGTAAAAACTCTTTGATTCTGTTTTGATGCTTCATAACATGAACTTCACTGGGGTTTGTGATTTCAACAATTCTGTATGCCATAATGTCCTTAAAAATCATTTTAAACTTCTTCTGTTGAAAATTAAATAAACTCGTAGTTTAAAACTATTTTTTATGTATACTGTATTTATAGAAGAAATTAAAAATCAGGTTGAGTAGGAAAAGGAAAAGACAGATAAAGAAATGCAACAGAAAATCTTAAATATTTGTAAAGAATCTACAGAAAAAAATCCAATTGTGATTTTTAATCGGATTGTAAAAAACGAAGATATTTCTATACCAATGCACGGGCCAATTCATCATGTTGTTGATGGAGCTGCTTTTTTGACCGCCTTTCTTAATGCTGGTGGAAAAATCAATTTGGAAGAAAGTTTTTGGGAATTGTGCAATCGAGCAGAAAAAAATGCCCGGTGGAATGTGTGGTCATTGGGGAGTTTGTGGAGCTATTACTTCTGTTGGAGCTGCTTTATCAATTATAAAAAAATCCGGGCCTCTTTCTGAATTTGATTGGGGAAATCACATTTTGTATTCAAGCAAGGCATTGGAAAAACTTGGAACAGTTGGCGGCCCTCGTTGTTGTAAAAGAAATGGATATTTAGCTTTGGACGCTGCAATTGATTTTGTAAACGAAAACAAAAATCACTTTGGAATTGTTCTTGAAAAAGATAAAATTGAATGTAGTTTTTCTGCTAGAAATCAGCAGTGCATAAAAGAACGCTGTCCATTTGCAACTAGATGATCCCACCGGAAAAAGCGACGAAGAGTTTATCAAAGTAATCAATATAATAGAAGAAAAAGTTAAATCTTTGTAAACTTTAGTTCCTTAGATAAAAGAAATTCTTTGTGATTGAGTTTTATTTTTCTACAAAAATTTTTGCATCAATTCTTGTTTTGTTTTTTCAAAAGGTTCATCAAAGGGTTTGTAGGTTCCAGGCTTATTTAATTTTTCGGTTGAGCCTTTTTCAGAATGTTCTTTCATTCCTTCTTGATTTAACCAATAATAAATTCCCCAGTTGATAAAATCCCATTCAGCATTGTAATCGTAACATTCATAGTCAATGCAATAAATTTTATCATCACTTGTATAAATAAAATTTGTAGGAAAGTAATCTACATGAATACCAATTTCTTTAAAGCGTTTTTGCATATCAAAAATTAATTCAAAATGTAAATCAGTTAGGCCATTTTCTTTTTTGTAACCGATAGCGGCTAACTCATTAGCACAAATTCCTTCTACATATTCTTTTACAAGATATTTTTTTTCTTCATTAAATTCATACAATTTTGGAATACCAATTCCGATTTTACACATTCTTTCGTAACAAAATTTTTCGCCTCTAAAAATTTCTAATTGTTTTTCATAATCAGGAACATCTTGATTCATCATTTTTAAAACAAATTGTTTTTCATCTTTGCAAACTAAATATGAAATTCCCGTTTTGCCTTTTCCTAATTCTTTTATTACTTCGTATCCAAATAAATTTTCCATAAGATAATTTTACCATATAATTTATAAAAAGTACAATTAAAAGATTTTCAAGTAAAAATACTACAAATCACATTGCATTTTAGGAATTAGAAAAATTACTTGAAAAAATATGTAAGTAGATGTATATTATAAGAAAGGATGCACCCGTTAGCAAACGGTCTGTCTCCACTATTTTGTAAAGCACAACCTTTCATCCTTGTAAGTGATAAAACATACAAATACTAACAATTTCAATCGCTGATTAGTTTTTGTAAGTTAGTTATCTTAAAATTTATTAGCATTGACAGTTACTATTCTTTAACTTAAAATTATCTTTATGAAAATTAAACAAATTTCTGGATTTTACGGATTAATTCTTGTTGCTATAAATATTTTGGCAGTTGTTTTTACTACATCACTTGTATCTCTTTCATCAAGTGACACAGTACTTATAAATATTATGAATGAGTTTTTGGCAAATAATATATTTATCAACTATTTTTTCAAAGTAATACCTTTTGTTTTACCTCTTATATTATGTTCAGTTTATGCATCAAAACTTATTAACCAGAATGATGTAAAACAAAGAAAAAAACTCTTAGTAAATATGCCTTTTGTCTATTCCATAATAGGAATTTCAGGTTGGATTACAGGATTTCTTTTAAACTTTGTTTTTTGCTTTTATTTTAAGTTTGCATACGATATTTCTGTTTTGCGATTTATTTTAGAACTTATATTGTATTATGCCTTTACGTTGATTTTTACTTTTATGGGAAGTTTCTTTACATTGGAAACAATAAGCAGAAACTATGTTCTGCCTCGTTTTATTCCTGATGGACACATTTCAAAAATTAAGGGAGTGTTTTCACCTTCTATTACTATTATTTACATTTTATTATATATAACAATTTGTTTATTCCCTTGCTTTATTCTTTTTTCAACTTTAATAAGAGATACAAACTTTGTACTTTCCGAGCAAAATCTCAAAACATTAATTCTGATAGGAATAATCTTATTTTTAGGTTTTTTATTAAGTATCGTAATTTCACGATTTTATTCAAAACCGCTTTTACGATTAAAAGATTGTGCACAAAATATTGCCAACGGAAACTACGACATCCACACCGGAATTACAACTGGAGATGAACTTGGTGTCTTGAGCGACACCTTTAATGACATGGCAGTTTCTCTAAAAGAAAAAGAACTTATGTACGATACTTTCGGAAAAGTTGTTACTCCAGAAATTAGAAATTGGCTTTTACAGGGAAACACAAATCTTGGAGGAGAATCAGTTTGTGCAACAATTCTTTTTTGTGACATTAGAGGTTTTACAAGTCTTTCTGAAGAAATTAATCCAAAACAAGTTGTTGCTTTATTAAATAAATTTTTTTCTAGCATGGAACAATGTATTGTAAAACACAACGGAATTATCAATAAATATATTGGGGATGCAATTATGGCAATTTTTGGTGTTCCTTTGCAAAATAAAAATCAAGCTCTTGATGCTTATAATTGTTGTCTTGATATGCGAAAAACTTTGATTGAATTAAACAAAGAACTTGAAGCTGAAAATTTACCTCAAATAAAATTTGGAATCGGACTTCACACAGGAAATGTTTTGGCAGGAAATATTGGTTCAAACAGTAGAATGGAATATACTGTAATTGGCGACACTGTAAATGTTGCAAGTCGAATTGAGTCCCTGTGTAAAGAATATAATTGTGATTTACTTATTTCAGAAACAACTGTAGAAGCAATAGTTACTTGTGAAAACTCTTTGCCGCAAATACAATCAATAGGCGAAACTCAAATTCGTGGAAGAAAATCTGCAATAAGTATTTACAAAGGATAGAAAATGACAAACAACTTAAAAGAAATAAATGATGTTCAAAAAATCATCGATGAAATTTTATCACTTATTGATGAAGTTGAAAATAAATTTAATAAGGCACGCAACTGGGGATTTTTTGATATTCTTGGTGGTGGATTTCTTACTGATTTATTTAAGCATTCTAATCTTGATTCAGCAAGTAATATAATGAATAAAATAAACTACTTGCTTAAAGATTTACAGCGAGAACTTAATGAAGTTGTAACACCTACAGATTTTTCAATGAACACAAATACATTTGCCTCTTTTGCAGATTTTATTTTTGATGGATTTTTAGCAGATGCTTATATGCAATCAAAAATAATGTCTAGTTTAAAAGAATTAAAAAATCTTCGTTCAACTTTATTAAATTTAAAAAGCAAACTTTCAAATCTTTCAAATAATTATTACAAATAAAAATTTTTAGAAAATAAGAAAGGAGTTTATGAAAAATAATTTAATTAACTGCTGTTTTCATTTAGTTGCAAAATTGTAGTATAAAGTTGGATTTAGAAATAAAATTGTTTCAACTAAAGAAATTAGTTGTAAAGGTTGTTCACCAGAAAAAGAATGCTCATATAATTTAATTGAATGTATAAAAAATAATAAAGTTCAAAAATGTAACGAATGTAAAAATTTTCCATGTGATAAAATAAATCAAATGTTAGAACGTTCAAAAGAACATCAAATACGATGTAAAGAAATTTGCACAAAAGAAGAATATGAAAAATTATACAATGCTTTTTTTGAAAAAGAAATTAACTTGAAAAAATAAAACTCAGGGGCATACTATGGAAAATCAACATGAAAAATTTATCAAACGATGTTATGAACTTGCAATTAGTGCAGGCAAAAAAGGATATGATACTTTCGGCGCAGTTCTAGTAAGTGACAATAAAATAATTAAAGAAGCAAAAAACACTTCTGATTATGAAAAAGGAATTTTTGGACATGCAGAATTTAATCTTGTTCATAAAGTTGCAAATAAATTTTCTGATAAAGTTTTTGAAAATGCAATTTTTTATACAAGTTGTGCACCATGTGTTCGATGTTTAATGGCAATTGCTTCTCTTGGAATTAAGACAATTGTTTTTGGTGTTTCATATAAAAGCTTTGAAAAATTACTTCCATTTGAACAAGAAATTCCTAATTACGAAGAAATACTAAAACAAATGAATGTATCATTTAAAATGGTTGGTCCAATTTTGGAAGATGAAGGAATGCATGTTTTTGAATATTGGGGAGGAGAATATCATCCATTAGAAGAATTAATTCGAGAGATGGATGAATTAAAAAAGCAAAAATGATAATACGAAACGCACAAAGCAAAGACTGTTTTTCAATTAGCAAAATTTGCAAGAATGATTTAATTCAACTTACTAATAAAGATGAAATTTTCAAAAATTATGAAATTTACAAATCTTGTATGTACATGCCAACAGAAGAAAAGTTTTGCAACTTAATTGAAAAATATTTAAATGAAAAATCTATAAAAATATTTTGTTGTAAAGATGAAAACAAAACAAATGGAATGATTGTAGTTTCTTTTATCGAAGATAATAAAATTGAAGTTTTTGGAATTGCAGTTGATACAATACACCAGCATAAAGGCATTGGTTCATTCATGATAAATAATTTGATTGAAAAATTTAATTTGAAATATATTCTTGCAGAAACTGATAATGATGCTGTAGGATTTTATAGAAAAAATAATTTTGCAATTACACAATTTGAAAAAATTTACAACAACACAAAAGTAATTCGATACAAATGTGAATTGATAAAATAAATTTTAAGAGAAAAATATATGAATTTATCTTGGTCTGAATTAAATAAAAATATACAAACTGAACTCAAAAAGAAAGAAACTTTTTCACAAGGAATTAATTCTTTAATTTTTCTTCGTAATGAAATTTTTACAGTTGTAGAAAATTTATTTTCTGATTTAACCCAAAATGATTTTTCACTTTTACCATTTCCCAAAAGCAAAGGCAACGACAATGCAACAATCGCTTGGTCAATTTTTCATCTTTTTAGAATTGAAGATATAGTCTGTAACTCACTTATAAAAAATCAACAACAAATTTTCTTTCAAAATGAATACGATAAACGACTGAATTCAAAAATCATCACAACAGGAAATGAATTTACAAATGAACAAATGATAGATTTTTCAAAAGAATTAAATATCAAAGAACTATTTACTTATGCAAAAGAAGTAAAACTCAATTCAGATAAAATGATTTTAGAATTAAATTATAAATCATTAAAAACAAAGATTCCTGAAGAAAGAAAAATTCAATTACAAAAATTAAATGTTGTAAGTACAGATGAAAATTCATTTTGGCTAATTGATTATTGGTGTAACAAAAATTTTCTAGGTTTACTTCAAATGCCATTTTCTCGCCATTGGATTATGCATATTGACGCTTGTTTGAAAATTCGGGATAATCAAAAAAAACATTAAAGGAATAGCCAGATGAAAGTAGGAATTATTTGTGCAGGAGATGAAGAACTTGCTCCTTTTTTACCCTTAATTGAAAACTGTAAAATTACAGAAAAATCAATGTTAAAAGAAAATTCTAATATCATTCATTTTCAAAACCGTTTTGAAATTTTTAACAAAGGCGAAATCGATTTTGAATTTATCGAATGGGTTTTCAATACAAAATCAAAAGACTTCACTACTCTAACAGAAAAAACTTCGTTACAAAAAAATTGAAGCAACATCTACTTTCTGGCGGCGTAATACGAAATGCGAATGGAAGAATAAAGTAACTTTTACAAACATTATATCAAATTTTGATTTTTCAAATTTTAACTTTATGCAAGTAAAATTATCTGATATAATAAATTATTAATATATTTTTATGGGAGTTTATGAAAAATAATTTAATTAACTGCTGTTTTCATTTAGTTGCAAAACGGCGTTAAAAAATCAAATCAAAAATTGTTCTTGTAACGAAGATGCTAGACTATTTCAATATTTATTTTTAAAGGAGAGAGTATGGTAAAAAAATTAATTATATTTTTTATGATAACAATTTGTTCATTTGGAATATCTTGTTGTAAATTTAATATCTCAGAAGTTCAAAATCCTTTTATGCCAAAAAAAGAATCAGATTTATATATTCCCCAAAAAGTTATCGTTCCAGAAATGGTAAAGGTTACAGGTGGAATAATCGAAGGTGCAGATTACCCGTGGGCTCCTCCAAAAGGTAATTTTCCAAAAGGAAGACTTGTTCAGTTAAGTGATTTTTATATTGGAAAGTATGAAGTAACTCAAGAAGAATATTACAGTGTTATGAAAGATGAAGTTGTATCTGTAACAGCTTATGTTGATGGAGTTGGTGAAAGAACTGCGGAATTTTTTATGGATAGCAGACCTTCCTTTTGTAAACCAAATAATCCTCCTTATCATTGTTTTGAAGGTGAAAATCAAGAGCGTCGTCCTGTAGAAGGAATTACTTTTTATGACGCTCTTTGGTATTGCAATGTGTTAAGTAGAAAAACAGACTTGGAACCTGTGTATAAAATTAAAGTAACAGAAGTAACTTCTGTAAATTTTTCTAGTCATATTACAAATGCAGAAGTTGAAATGATTCCAGGTGCAAATGGATACAGACTTCCAACATTATGTGAAGCAGAATATGCCATGCGTGGTGGAGACCCAAATGCTCCAGATTGGGATTATCTTTTTAGTGGTGCTGTTTCAGAACCTGGTAAAGAAAGATATTCTATTAATAAAGGTTTAGACCCAGTTGGTTGGTATCAATATAATAATAAAACAGGTGTTTCAGGTACTTCCGATAGTGATAGAGAAAATAATACATATTATAGTTACCAAGGAACTCATGAAGTTGGATTAAAAAAGCCAAATAGACTTGGATTATATGATATGAGTGGAAATGTTTCAGAATTTTGTTATGGAAAAATTGACTGGACTTTTACGAGTAAAATACAATATACAGGTGAATTAGAAATAAACCCTGTTCGTATTGATGAAACAGGAAATGGTAGACCGTCCTATGGTGGAAGTTGGAGAGCTGGAGCAGGTGGTGCTATTGTGCATTCTTTTCCTGATAATATAGATTCTAGTTTTTCTGCTAGTATAGGCTTTCGTGTAGCTCGTTCGTTAAAGTAAAAATATTTACTAAGGAGAAAACCATGATTCAAAAAACTAATTTAATTTTTATTATTCCTTTTTTGTTCTTGTTTTCATGTTGCCTCGATTCGGAAAAAGACCTTCTTAAAGATTTTGTATTTGTGAAAGGTGCAACTATTGAAGGAGCAATTCAAGCAGAAGGATACACAAAAAGC
>JAXJWW010000007.1:0-15665 GCA_036307825.1 Treponemataceae bacterium
ACTCAACTCAACTCAACTCAACTCAACTCAACTCAACGGATAAATATCGTTTAAATAAATACATACTCAACAAAAAAGCCCAAATTAAGAGTGCTGTTTTAAACTGCATTCTTAATTTGGGCTTTTTTTTGTTTAAATTTTTTTCAGACTTTATTTTCAAGAACACAGTTGGTCATGGGTTGTTACATTTAACACCTTGATTCAACTTTGTTTAGGTTCTTCAAATATTCTAGAACCTAAATATAAATAAATTTGAATTACATTTTTTAGGAGGAATGTGATGAAAAAATGTTTTAATTGGTTTGTTACAATTTTGTTTGTAACATGTATGATTTTTTGTGTAGCAGGCTGTACAGAACCAGAACCACCGCATCAACACACCTTTGCAACAGCATGGAGTAGTGACGGGACATACCACTGGCGTGTTGCGACTTGCGAACATAAAACAGAAGTTATCGACAAAGATTTACATCTTTTTAGCGAATGGGAAGAAACAAAAGAATCCACCGAAGAAACAGAAGGTAGCAAGGAAAGAAGTTGTTTTGTATGTGGATATAAAGAAACAGAAGTAATTGAAAAACTAGAACCTAATCCTGAATATCCTGATTATCCTGATGACCCAAATCCAAACGATCCTAATCCGGACGATCCTAATCCGGACGATCCTAATCCGGAAGACCCAAATCCAAACGATCCTGACAACCCGGACGACCCGGAACCTACACCCGGTACTGAATGTGATGTTACAAATCTTGTTGTAGCAGAAAAAACTATAGACAGTGTAACAATCAGTTTTCAAGACCCTCAAAATGAAGAAATATGGGTTAATGGATTTTATTTTACTGTAAATGATGTTAAGCCAGAGCAGGTTACTACTTACGATGATCTTGAGTATGATTATAGCACAGATACATATTCTTATACTTTCACTGACGAAGCTTGGCGTAGTGAAAACGGAACATCCGTAACTATTAAAGTAACTACAGATTACATTACGTATGATTCTGAATATAATGAAATTCAAAAAGAATCTGAGGGCGTTTCTGTTACCGTAACTACAGAACCTTTTGACGGAACATTACCAGCATATACAGGTAACTACAGTAGATACAATTTGAATTCAATCAAAGTCGGCGGCACTTTTGATGAAAAAGGATATTTATCAGAAGATTTTGACTTAGCAACATGGGAATTTAAATCTTCCGATGAAACAATCGCAACAGTAGATGAAAACGGAATTGTTACCGGAGTAAAAAGCGGAAGTGCAAAAATTATGTTCAAAAATACTGACGGAGTCTGGTACTACAGAGAATATACGATTACTGACGTACTTGCTAAAGGTATGGTTATCAATACAATCTTCTCAAAAGTGGGCGGAACTTTAGATGCTGATGATATTGTATTTACAAGTGCAGAAAAAGATTTTGCCGTATCAGACAAAAACGTAACATGGTCTGCAGATGACAGCACTATGGTGACAATCGACGGCGGTAAGTTGACATTTGCAAAAGCCGGTTCTGTAAATATAACAGCTACATACAACAGCAACAATAATATTACTGCAACGGCACAAATCAACGTATTACCTGAAACTGCAATATTAAAAGAAGATTTAACTCCTAACGAAGACGGTGAATATATCAGTGAATCCGGACTGGGATTTACTAGTAACGAAATAATACAAGTTGTTGACGGCAGAACTCTTAATTTTGATTCATATCTCCGTTCAAATAATTATCCATCACTGACATTTAATGAGGATTTCATATCCGATAAGACAGAGATTACCATAGAAAATATACCTGTCATCGAAGATGAAAATAAAATTTCTGTTTATTACGTAATAAAGAATGTTACTGCTGATACTAAATGGACGAATTTATCTTTTTATTTTCAACATGATAGTTCCTTTGAGGAAGTTGGGGACGGCGTAAGAAAATGGCAATTAGAAGAGTGCTCAAAGGAATGGGTTTATTTCAAAGTCGAAAGCGGTGACGGTGAATACTATAATGAATACACATCTAGATGGGTTTTCGAACAGTTTGATTTAGGTCCGCAGGAAACTAAAATATTTAAAATCACTTTCGAGCTAAAAAAAGCCACAGGTAATTTTGAAGCAACTATTTATTAATAGGAGGAAGCAATGAAAAAATATAGCGTAAAATTTGCGATATTGTCGATATTGGCAGTTTTGTATTTTGTAGGATGTTCTCTTGTAACAGAACCAGATACAAAAGTTGAAACGCCTAAAGACCCCGTAGTAAAAACAGGTAATGTATCAGTAAAAATGTTTATTCCTGATTACTACACACTTACAAAAAGCCGTGCTATTGCACCGCAGACAAAATATGCAAGCTTAAAATATAATACAAATATCAATTATGACACAACACCGCCGACTTATGAATGGGCTACAATCGAAACATTTGAAATCAAAGAAGAAGATTTGTCTGATATTGAAGGTGCGGAAGATGTAGGGCTTCCCGGAAAAATATGGAAAGCTACTTTTGTTCTCGGATTGGGAACTTATTACGAAGGTAAACTTGCGATAGATTTGCTTGACGGTGACAAAAATGTAATCACATCAGGCGTGAATAACGAGGTTGTGGAAATCAAAGAAAATGAAAAATCAAGCTGCAGTTTCTTTACCGTACCGAAAGAAATCAGCAGCAACAGCGGTAGCCTTGCATTAAATGAAATGAAGTTTTATCAAGACAATGAGTTCAAAGCCGGAGATGAAATTCTCGTGAAAAAAGCAACTTTGGGCGGTGCAGAAGTAATTCGTTTCAATGCAGATGGAACATTCGGTGAAGTTGTAACAAGTGACTTTGTAGTAGGCAATACATTTGCAGCTACAGATAAAACTGCAGGTTCATATTACGGAATCTGGGCAAAGAAAGCGGCAGTAGATAACTACGAAATTGAGTTGTACAACAACAAGTTTATAGTAACTCTTGGTTATACCGAAAATTTTGATACTTTAGATACTTCTGTATGGAGTTACGGCGGAGATACTGAGGTAGCTCCTGTAGTACCGACAATAGGCGCCTATGAATATGCAGGAACAAAGGCAATCAAAATGCCGTGTGATGAAGGTAAAAACATAGAAAATAAAAAAGTAGTAAAAGGGGAAGACTCTTTCTTAGAAAGAACTGTATACTTAGAAGAAAATGCTGTTGTATCTTTTACTTTCATTTCAAATGCAAATTATGATGACGGAACAAAGCGTACAGAATTTGCTTTCTATATAGATGGAGAAGAAAAGAAAACATGGCAAGGTGTTGGAGTTTTTATTAATGCCGCTTTTGATTTGCCTAAAGGACAACATACTTTAAAATGGATATCAAGATATACGTTAGCAAATGGTTATTTTGACAGTGATATGGCGTTTTATCTGGATAAAGTAAGTATTGTAGCAGATGAAGTAGACAGCGTAGTTATTTATCCTAGAGGAGTACAAACTGTTGTTGCCGGTGAAACTATCACTTATACTGCAAAAGCATACCGTGTCGATGGCAGTGAAATTACCGAAAAAGCCGTTACAAAAGAATTTACAGCTACAACAGAAGGCGAAGACTCTTTTGATATGGAAATAGACGGTAAGACAGCTACTGCTACAGTAAAAGTTGTATCTGCTGATTATCTGACTAAACCGTTAGTTTACATGGGAAATACTTACAACGGAATAGACATTTCTACAATGATCGGAAGTACTGCAAACGTGAATCTAAACTCAAGCTTTGAGGAAATCAAAAGTATATCAAAGCTTGATGTATCTTATCCTACAGGAAATGAATTCAGTGCAGACGCGTTCTTCCCATTGAGACTTAAAGTAAATAATCCGGATACATATCAATTTATGATGATTACAATTTCTAACGGTACAAATACTGAGCAGTACATTTATCGAGGAACCGGTGAAGACGGCGAAATAAATACTCGTATTTGGTTACGCTGGGGAGCCGGAGACTATACGGTAAAACTGTATGACTATGACGCGAGCACTCTTTCGTGGTCTTATGAGGATTATGACAATAAAAAAAATAAATCAGAGGACGGAAAAGTAATTTATCAAGGTGATAATAATGCGGTGGCTACCATCTTTAAAGATGACCCGGCTGTTACTTTTACGGTGACAAATACTTGTGACGAAAACGGTACTTGGTTGTATCCGTCAAGCGTAGTACAGGCTGATGATATTAATATTATGAACAAAGCTACAGACCTTACATACGGTTTAACAAACGTTACAGACAAAGTAAAAGCTATTCACGATTGGATTGAATTAAATCATTTCTATGATTATGACAGCTTTGATACCCCAAACAGAAAACGTCAAGATGCCGTAGCCGTAATGGAATACGGAATGGCTGTATGTGAAGGATACGCTAACTTAGCAGCTGCATTGATACGAAACTGCGGAATAGAGGTAAAATATATTTCCAGTATTTCCATGAATCACGCATGGAATCATGTAAAGGTAGGAACGGCAGATGAACCATCTGATTGGAAATTGCTGGATTGTACTTGGGATGATCCGGATAAAGGCGATGCTCCGAACAGCGTTTATTATAATAACTTTTTATTGACAGACCATAACGGCGGCGGTCATACAGACAGTGGTACACAAAACATAGGCAGAAGTATTTCTATTTGTCGCGGTCATGACGGCGGTACAGAAAGTATAGCTTTCTAGGAGAAATGTAAACATAAAAAAAAGAGCGGAGTAATGAATGAAGTGCACCCCTAAAGTTGGACAAATAAAGTTCAATTTTAGGAGGTGCATTTTTTATGTCGGAAAATATGCGGGAATGGAACGGAGATCGGATATGAGGAAAAATGACGTTGCAAGTCAAATGTAAAGAATTCAGAATTTTATGTTTTTTTTAAATATTTAGATAGTAAAGACCTAAAACTCAAAACCGTGTAGATAAAAAATTTGTAAGTTCCTCGAAACAAAAATTGATTCTAAACCGAAAATTTAGAAAACGAACGAAGTGAGAATTAACAAACTCGTGAAAATCAGCCTCTAAACAATGCCTTTGACATTTCGCCTTTCTCGCAACTCCGCCCAATTCCCTGCCACTTGTCGCAAATAAAGCAAGAAACAATGTGTAAAAGTAAAATTAGTGAAAAATCGCAGACAAACTGTGAACTAGCAAAGTCGGTGAAAAAATGCGTAAGCCCAAATTGACACAAGTCAGCATTGAGGAGCGTAGCGACGAACTAGCTGACATTGAGGCAATTTGGGCTGAGAGCATTTTGTGTACGAACTTGCTCATACACAATTCCTATGCGATTTTTGTATCAATTTCTGCATTTACAATATTCCTATCTTGTTTTATTTTGTGCAAAATTTTTGATAGCTAGTTGACATTTTTTTTTGTTTTCTGTATAGTATAAATATATGGCGACTTAGCTCAGTCGGTAGAGCAAACGGCTCATATCCGTTAGGTCGTAGGTTCAAGCCCCACAGTCGCTATATTTAAGGAATCCTTTATGGATTCCTTTTTTTTTGCTTTAAATCGGTTTTTATGTGATATAATGTTTGTAACTAATTTTTATTTCCTAAGTTTATAAATTAACTTATTTTATACTTTCAAATAGGAGTTTTTAGAAAAATGAAAAAAAATCTTAATTTTATCTTAATTTTTTCTTGTTTAATTTTAATTTTTACATCCTGTGGTAAAAATATTACTGAAGATGTAGTCGCTTCCTCTGGGCAAAGAATTATGATGAAATCTGCACCAAAAATGGCAGTAACAAACTCATCTGCTGATTTTTCTGATGCAGTTGTTGAAGAAAGTTGGACTGGAGTTGGTTATAATTCTGAAAGTACAAGTAATTCAAATGAAGTTGGGCAACTATCAAATCAAAATATTGAACGCAAACTTATTAAACGGGGAAATGTTAATATCGAAGTTCAAAATCTTAAAAACGCACAAGAATCTGTAGAAAAATGGTGTAAAGATTTTGGCGGGTACATTGAATCTTTTTCTGAAAATACAAATTCTGCAAATTTTAATTTAAGGATTCCTTCTGTAAAATTTGATGAAGCCTTAAATTCTGTTGGGGAATTTGGAACAGTTAAATCTAAAAATATTTCAACTCAAGATGTTTCTGAACAATTTTATGATTTGCAAGGTCGCTTAGCTACAAAAAAAATTATGCAAGAAAGATTGCAAAAATATCTTACTCAAGCAAAAGATGTAAAAGATATGCTTCAAATTGAAAAAGAATTAAACAACACAATTTCTGAAATTGAATCCATGGAAGGAAGAATGAAGCGTCTTTCTGGTCAAATTGAATATTCTTCTGTAAATATCTTTCTTGAACTTCCTTATAGAACAAGTGATGAAGGTTTTGTTTGGCCAGATTTCTTGCAAGGTTTTAGAGAGTTTTTATCAAATTGTGTAGATTTCTTTGTAGGTTTATTTGGAATTATGGTTTATGCGATTGTTTTTGGTGTTCCAATAATTGCAATTTTAGCTTTCTTATATTGGTTGTTAATCGGTAAAAAAGGATTGTTAATAAAACTTTTCAAAAAATTAAGTAAATAATCAACATCGAAAACATAAAAAAAAGACTGACAAATTGAAGTTTTGATAAAATTCTTCAAAATGTCAGTCTTTTTTTTGCTTAAAAGTTATTTTAGAATTTTACTCTTAAACTTAATCCACCTGCCCAAATTTGATTTACTAAATCAAAAGAAACATTGATAGTTCCTTGACCTATGAATAAAAAGTCAATTCCAACACCTGCAAAAATTTGTGCTGTGTAATTTGGATCTTCTTTGTTAATATCAAATCCTGACCAATCACCTGAATCATATCCTCTTTCTTCTTTGAGTGCATCTAAAGCTCCTGGAATAGGTTTTAATGCTTCATATTGTGTTTCGTTAAGAGCTTTTGTTCCGTCGTAATTCCAAGACCAATTTCGTTTGTTGCTAGAAATTGTTCCTCGTAAACCAACAAAAGGCTCTACAATAAGAATTTTTTTAGACACTTGTACAGTTGCTTGTAAAATTTGAGATTCGTATCCAGCGCTAACTTTAGCAGTTTCTTCTTGAACACTGATACCAGCATTTCCTTTGCTATATGCATATCCAAAACCTAAAGAAAGATTTGGTAATACAGTATTTTGTTTAACTAAAGGAAAACGAATATCGGCTCCTACTGTTCCGTAATCGATAGAAAAGAAAGTTTCTTGAATATTAAATTCAAGGGGATTTTTAATCATCATTCCGTGAATGCCTAAATCAAAAGGAATTAACAAACCTCCGATACGAGCATCAAAAGTTAGAGTAGGTAAGAAAAGATTTTTTACATCGTAATTTAATCCCATTTCTTTAAGAACTGTAGCAATACCATCTGTTTTTAATTGTGCCATTCCCATAGAAATACCACCACCAAGATGAGGAGGAAGATCTAAAAGTTGCCCAATGTAAGCAGATGCCCACATGTTTTGATGTGATACAGTACTTGGAGCTGTTTTTATTAACGAGAATGTAAAATCATCAAGACCTGCACTAATATTTTCTGTGTTAAACGTAGCTGGATTTTTTGCATTTGTATCAGAAAGTAAATCTGTGATATCTCCTAAATCTAATGCAAATGTAGAAAAACTAAATACGCTAACTAAAAGCATAAATGCTAAAATTTTCTTTGAGTTCATATAAACCTCCATGATATATTAACTATATACTTATTATTTAACACTTTCAAGTTTAAATTGTGTTACTTTGATTTTTAATAAAAAGTTTTTACAAATGTATTGACATTTTTTTTGATAAAAGATATATTCAATACATAAGTTGCTGCTGTAGCTCAGTCGGTAGAGCAATGGACTGAAAATCCATGTGTCGACAGTTCGATTCTGTCCGGCGGCAGTTAAGACCTAGTCGTTTACGATTAGGTCTTTTTTTTATCAAAAACCGTGATTCTTTATAAAGAAACTTCAAATTTTTACTTGTCTAGTCGAAAAAGATGTTGTAAAATCGTTACTATGAATTGGTTACTTATTACATCACAGAAATTTGAAAAATTTGACAAAATCGAGAAATTGTTGAGCGATAATAACGTAAAGTGTACGATTATCAATCTTGAAGATGTGGCTAGTGATACTGTTGATACATCTTTGTTTTCAATTTTAAGTAGTTCTAGTTACGCAATTTTTAATTTACCTAATGAATTTGTAGAACATAAAAGTATTTTGTTTGTTTTAGGTTATGTGATTGGTAAAGGTATTCCCGTTTTCCTTTCAAAATCAATTTTAAAATCTGAATTTATTGTGGATTTAAACAATATAGAAAATGTAATCGATTTTACAGATTTGGAAAATTTGGAAAATCTACTTAATCAAAATCTTCCTACTTATGTTGCTCATGAAGAAAAAAATAAAGCTATGAAAGTGCTTTTTGAAAAAGGTATTCCTTTTACTCCAGATTGTTTTTCATTTCAAATTGCCAAAAATGATTTTGAAATTTGTGAATTATTTTTTAAAGCTGGAATGGATATTAATGAACGGGATTCAGCAGGAACTCCTTTTTTATGTGCTGCTGCTAGGAATGGAAAAAAGGATATGGTTCAATGGCTTTTAGAGAAAGGTGCTGATATAGATGCTATATCTCGTGATAGAGGGTATTCTGCTGTAATGGACGCTGTTTGGAAATCAAATAAAGAAATTGTAGAATTACTTGTAAATAAAGGAGCTAATTTAAACTTTGTTTCTCGAGATGGTCAAACAGCATTGATTCTTGCTACAGGTAGTGGTAATTTTGATATTTGTAGAATTTTGGCAGAAAACGGTGCTGATCCAACTATAAAAGATAGAATGGGAATGTCCAGTATCGATTATGCAACCCTTTTCAAAAAAGAAGACATTTTAAATTTGTATAGAGAAAGAGTGTAATTATGAAAACTGTAGTTTTTACAGGCGGGGGAACTGGAGGTCATATTTATCCAGGACTTGCTGTTGTAGATGAACTAAAAGAAAAAATAAATTCAACAAAGATAGATGGAACTTCACTTGATGTAAAAATTGTGTGGATTGGAAGTTCTAAAGGAATGGATAAAAATCTAGTTGAAAAAAGTGGAAGTGTATATAAATTTATCGGTATTCCCTGTGGAAAATTACGACGATATTTTTCTTTTCAAAATTTTATAGATTTATTTAAAATTGCAGCAGGATTTATTAGCGCCTTTTTTCACCTTGCAAAATTAAAACCTTTAGTTGTATTTTCAAAAGGTGGATTTGTAAGTGTGCCTTCTTGTTATGCTGCAAAATTGTTAAAAATTCCAGTTTTTACTCATGAGTGCGATTTTTCAACTGGACTTGCAACAAGATTAAACTTAAAAGTTGCAGAAAAACTTTTGGTATCTTATGAAGAAACAAAAAATAAATTACCTTCATCTGTGCAGGAAAAAACAATTGTTACAGGAAATCCTGTAAGACCAATTTTTTACAATGCTGATAAAAATAAAGGAATTGAATTTGTTTTGTCTTCAAAAAATGAATCTTCAAAACAAATTACTAAGCCGATTTTGTTGGTAGTAGGTGGAAGTTTAGGTGCAAAACAAATTAATCTTTTAGTTTGGAAAAATCTTGAAGAACTTTGTAAAAATTATATCGTTATTCATCAAACTGGCAAAAAACAAGATTATTTTGTAGAAGTATCACATTCTGATTATTATCCCTTTGAATTTATTTATTCTCAAATGGCTGATGTTATGGCTTGTGCTGATGTAATTCTTTCTCGGTCTGGAGCAAATTCACTTTGGGAAAGTGTTGTTCAATATAAACCTATGGTTTTGATTCCACTTTCTGTGGCAGGATCCCGAGGAGATCAAGTTGAAAATGCAAAATATTTTGAACAAAAAGGTTGTGCTATCAATTTGGATTCAGAAAATTTAACTGACGAAGTTTTTTTACAAACTATGACAGATGTTTTATCTGAACAAAAACGCCAAAATATGATAGAATCATGTAAATCAGTTTGTGGAAATTTGAAACCTTCTGAAAAAATTGCTTCTATAGTTTTTGAAAAAATTATCAAATAGGAGAAAATATTATGAATATCGCTTTTATTGATATGGTTTTTATTATTATCATTATTGCTTGTGTTTTATTAGCTGTTTTAAAAGGATTTGTTGCTAGTTTTTTTGGAAAAGCAACTTTTATTGTTGCTGTTTTGCTTGGCATTTTCTTTGCTCCAAAATTTGATGTTTTTGTTGCAAAATATATCAATGTTCCATACTTAACTACAATAATTTCATTTTTTATAATTTTTATTGTTTCTTTCTTGTTGTTAAAGGTTATTCAACTTTTAATAAAAACAATCTTTTCTGGTGAAGTTATGGGAAGCCTTGATAAAGCTTTAGGATTTTTCTGGGGATTAGCCGAAGGTTTGTTAATTGTTGGAGTTATTTGTGTAATTTTGATTGTACAACCGTTTTTTGATTTATCTGAATTGTTGTCAAATAGCTTTTTTGCAAGTAAAATTTTACCACTTTTTGTAAATACTGAATCTATAAAAGGTTCTTTGAATATCACTTATAATTTTTTAAGCAATTTAGGGAAGTTTAATGTTTGAGAATTTACTCTATCAAAACACTTCTAAACTTTTAATTGAAGATATAAACAAAAATATGCTTCCAAATTCCCTTTTGTTTTCTGGTCCTGTAGGAACAGGAAAATTAACTGCGGCTTTGGAATTGGCTCGTATTCTTTCTTGTAAATCAGAAGGAAGAAAAAAAGGCGAGTGGACTTGTACTTGTAGTTCTTGATTAAAACACAAAGCTCTTACAAGTACAGATGTTTTAATCACTGGTCCTAGAGATTGTACTTTAGAAATTAGTGCAGCAAAAGATGCATATCTTCGTGCCATAGAATCAAATTCTCAATATCGAGTTTCTACAAATTATTTGTTTGTTCGAAGCGTAAGAAAATTAACTTCAAGATTTAATCCTGTTTTTTATGAAGGTGATGATAAAGTTTCTAAGATTTCACCGTATATTCAAACTATTGATGAACTTTTAGAAGAATTTGACCCACTTCGACCAATTGAAAAATTAGGCGATATTGAAAAAATCAAAAAAAATGCAGAAAATCTTTTAACTCAATGTGAAAAACTAGAAAGTTCTTTTATGTACGATTCTGTGCCTGTTTCTCACATTCGTAATGCTTCAAGTTGGGCAAGATTTACAACTTCTAGTGGAAAAAAAGTTTTAATTATCGAAAACGCAGATAGAATGTTAGAAACAGTTAGAAATGCTTTGTTAAAAATTTTGGAAGAACCACCAGAAGATACTTTGTTCATTCTAACAACTTCAAAACGAGGGGCAGTAATGCCAACAATTTTATCTCGAGTTAGAACTTATCCTTTTATTGAACGAAGTGAAGAACAAAACAACGATGTGATTTCTCGAGTTTTTCATGATGAAGGAAGAAACATTAACGATTACTTGTGTGGATTTTTGCCTGTTTCAAAAGAAAAAATAAAAGAACTTTCAGTTAATTTTTTAACTTCGATTAACCAAGGTGTTTTTCCAAAAATTGATGCTATTTCAAAAGAAGCAAATCAATTTGAACCACGAGTAATTTTATCAATTTTTTTGAATAATTTTTTTGCTGTGGGACAAGAAAAAATCCGTAAAGAAAATTTTACAAAAAATGATATTTTATTTGCAGAAAAGCAACAAACTTTATTAAAATCAGTTAAGAAGTGTTATGAAAATGTAACAATTTTTAACCAAAATCCTGTGGCTGCTTTAGAAAATCTTGCAGGTGAATTGATTGGATAATTTTTTTTAGAAAATGAAGGCATTAGTAAAAAGACTTAGTAATAAAATTTCAAAACTTTCTCCTGACCAAGTGCAAAATGTTTTTACTCAACTTGTGGAAGAAAACGATTCTTTGCTTTCAGTTATCGAAAGTTTGAGTACGGGCTTAGTTATTTGTGATAAAAACTGGAAACTTTTGCAATCAAATAAGGCAGGTGAAAGATTTTTGCCTTTAACTTCTCGATATTATGAAATAAAACAGCAAGATTCAAGTTTTGATGATGAAGTTTGGAATTTTGTAGACGATGAAGAAATTGCAAATTTTTTACAACAAGCTAGTAAAGAAAAAAAAATCAATATAAGTGAAGAATTTGTTACAAAAACTCCTGCAGGTTTGGCAAGATTTTTGAATATCAGTTTGATGCCACTTGTTCAGAATAAAAAACTTTCTGGTTCGATTATCAAAATTGATGATATTACCGAAAAGCGAAATCAGGAAACTTTGCTTCATCGAATGGAAAATCTTGCAAGTTTAACAAATTTAGCCGCAAGTGTTGCTCATGAAATTAAAAATCCACTTGGAAGTATCAGTATTTATATTCAACTTTTGCAAAAAGCTGTAAATAAATCTCGTAATTCAGATGAAAAACTTCCGGAAAAGAAATTTTTAGAAAATTACATCGAAATTATCAATCAAGAAATTGATAGATTGAATAATATTATTGTAGATTTTTTGTTTGCAGTTCGTCCAATTTCTGCGGAATTGATTCCAGAAAATCCTGTAAAGTTGTTGAATTTATATGTTGAATTTTTTAAGCCAGAATTAGAAGATAAAAACATAAATTTGAAAACCGCTTTTTTAGAAAATTCACCTAAAATTTTACTTGATGAAAAACTTTTCAAACAAGTATTGATAAATTTGGTTCAAAATGCAATTGTTGCAATGCCAGATGGTGGTGAATTATTTTTATCTACACGAATTACTGGGGATAAATATTTAATTTCAGTTGCAGATACTGGAATTGGAATGAATAGTGAAACTGTTTCTCGAATTTTTGAGCCATATTTTACCACAAAGGCAACAGGAACAGGTCTTGGTTTGACAATGGTTTACAAAGTGATTAAAGAATTTGGTGGCGATATCGAAGTTGAATCTTACGAAGGTAAAGGAACGATTTTTACAATATCTTTGCCTATTCCGCAAAAAGAAAAACATCTTTTAACTGAAATTTAATCTTTGAAGATTTAATGAGGTTTTTATGAAATTTAATATTTTGATTATTGATGATGAAAAAAATATTCGCGAAGGACTTTCTGCTTCTTTAGAAATGGAAGGATATAATACTGTTCTTGCAGAAAATGGTAAAGTTGGGCTTGAACTTTTTGCAAAAGGTGATATCGACCTTGTAATTACAGATTTGCGTATGCCAGAAGTTACCGGTGAACAAGTTATGCAAAAAATCCTTTCCGAAAATCCTGGCGTTCCTGTAATCGTTTTGACAGGACATGGAAGTATCGATAGTGCAGTTGATGCAATGCGCCTTGGCGCTTATGATTTTTTAACAAAACCACTTAATCTTGACCGACTTACTTTAATTGTAAAACGAGCTTTGCAAGGTAGAGAACTTTCATTACAACACAGACATTTGCAAGAAGAATTAAATGGAAAAAAAGTTTTTGAATCAATTGTTGGAAAAAGTAGCCAGATGCAAAAAGTTTTTGAAATGATAAAAAGAGTTGCAGATTCAAAAGCATCAGTTTTGATTACAGGTGAAAGTGGTGTAGGAAAAGAATTGATAGCAAACGCAATTCATAATCTATCTTCAAGAAAGGAAAAACCACTTATTCGTGTACATTGTGCCGCATTAACAGAAACCTTGCTTGAAAGCGAACTTTTTGGTCACGAAAAAGGCTCTTTTTCTGGTGCTGTTGCTCGTAAACGGGGACGATTTGAACTTGCCAACGGTGGAACAATTTTTTTAGATGAAATTGGTGAAATAAATCAAAATGTTCAGATAAAACTTCTTAGAGTTTTACAAGATAAAAAATTTGAGCGAGTAGGTGGTGAAGAAACTATCGAAGTTGATGTAAGAGTTGTTGCTGCCACAAACAAAAATCTTTTGGAAGAAATTAAAAAAGGAAATTTTAGAGAAGATTTATATTATCGCTTGAATGTTGTTCATATTGAAGTTCCGCCTCTACGGGACCGAAAAGAAGATATCCCTTTGCTTGTTGCCGATTTTATTAAAACTTGCGCAAAAGAAAATGGAAAAAATATCGAAGGAATTGATAACAAAACTCGTTCAATTTTGTACAACTACGATTGGCCAGGAAATATTCGTCAACTAAAAAATTGTATAGAAAGCGCAGTTGTTATGTGTCAAGGAAATATCATCACAGTTGAAGATTTACCTCCAGGAATTGCAACTGGTAACGAAACTGAAAGCATAAAAATTCCTCTTGGTATTTCAATGGAAGAAGCCGAAAAAATCATCATTACCGAAAATCTCGCTGCAAACAACGGTAATAAAAGCAAAACAGCCGATATTTTGCAAATTGGAAGAAAAACTTTGCATAGAAAATTAGAAGAGTATAATCTTTAGAATTTTTGCGAAGTTCTTTTGTTGTGCTAGAGCGTGAAATTTATTTTGCTAAAGATTTTATCTCTTCTATGGACAGACCTGTGTATTTAAGAATAGTTTGAATATCTAGATTATCTTTGAGCATATTTTTAGCAGTTTCGATTTTTGCCTGTTGAGAACCTTGTGAAAAGCCTTGAGAAATACCTTCTTTTAGTCCTTCATTTTTTGCTTTGAAATATATGTCTTGGTCGTGGATGTTCACGCTAGAATACTCCTTTTTATTAGCCTCTTTTGACTTTATGTCTTTGATGAAGGCTTCGATTCTGTTGGTAAAATCGTCAGATGTTTCTCTAGAAATAATATACTTCAAAAATGATTTAATTGCTACATCATTTTCTTGTTTGTAGGCTTTTGCGTTAAAAAACTTTTTGATAATTTTATCATTTAGTTGAATATTCAAATTCTCAATACAACGATTTTCAAAAGTATAAGTTGAAAGGTTTTTCTCAAAAGGGTCGTAAGTGCAAATAAAAATGATAAAACTTTCTGGCAATTTGGAATAATGTTCACCTTTTAAAAGATTATCTGTATCTATCATAGACTGATAATATCTAGTTCTAAATGCTAAATCAAAATCAATGGCATTTTGAAGCTCTATGTCAAAAACTTTGTCGGTATCTTTTAGGTAGACATCAAGTCGTACGCCCTTAGTTTCGTAATAAGGCGAAATCGTTTTTTCAATTTCTGGATATTCAATGTGGTCAATTTTGATTTTGAGCAACCTTTCTAGCAATTCTTTGCAAATATCTTGATTTTCATGCAAGACCTTTTCAAAAATGTAGTGGTCTGCAAAAGTTAAATCTTCAAATTTCTTAAAATACATAATTTCCCCTAATAAAATAAATTCCGTCATTCCGAATTTATTTCGGAATATTACTAAAATTTCTGCTAGACTCTGAAACAAGTTCAGAGTGACAAGATTGATGGTGAACCAAATTCAGCATGACAAATTTTCCGTACACCTTTATTATCAAGAGAAAATTGAATTTTAAATGAAAATCTGTGAAAAAAAAGTTGATTTTTATGAAATTTTACCTTCACGCCCTGCAATAAAACTTTTTTTAAAAATACCTAATTTTCTCCAGAAAAGTCGTTAGACTTTTCCAATCCGTGTGCCACTTTTGCCAGATATCAAACCCACCCTAAACTCCAACTCCTTGCAATTAAAACTCTCACCTCAAACTCTACAAAAAAAAATTTTTTCTATGACACCTATTGATTTTTTTTTTTCTTTGCTATAACT
>JAXJWW010000008.1:0-20947 GCA_036307825.1 Treponemataceae bacterium
ACTCAACTCAACTCAACTCAACTCAACGGTAGAATATCGTTTAAATATAAATATTTTCAATTTAAAAGCCAATTTTTTGTACATACTTTTGTGTGTGCAAAAAATTGGCTTTTTGCGTTTTAAATTTTTGGTAAATTATTTTTCAAAAGAAATATATTAGGAGAATTTTATGAAAAAATTTACGTGGTTTGTTACAATTTTACTTGTAGCAAGTATGATTTTTGGAATTTTTGGCTGTAAAGAACAACCTGTTCCTGGTGTAGAACTAGATAAAACAGCTCCAGCCGAAGTAACCGAATTAACAGTAACAGCAAGTAATGGAAATGCTTTGCTAAGTTGGAGTAATCCATCGGATGAAGACTTTGTTGGTGTTCAAATTAGTGCAACTCCAGCAAATGGAACATTAAAGAATGCTGTAAGTTTAGGAAAAGATGTTACAAGTTTTGAAGTAAGTGGATTGGAAAATGGAAAAGAATACACTTTTTTAGTAAAAACATACGATAAAAGCTTGAATTATTCAGTTGGTGTAACTGGAGTAGCAACTGTATTAGATACTGCAGATTATGTAGCACCAGCCGAAGTAACATATTTAGCAGCTATTAACAAAGATGCAAGTGTTCTTTTAACTTGGAAAGATGCAACTGATAATGACATTTTAGGTTATGAAGTAAGTTGGGATAAATCAGCTCCTATTAATAGAAGTTCTGTAATGGAATCTAATTCTATGATGGTTGCACCTAAAGCACAAGGTTGCTATATCAGCAACTTAACAAATGGTACAACTTATTCATTTACAGTAAAATCTATCGATACAAGTGGAAATAAAAGTGCAGGGCAAAGCGTTTCAATTACTCCTGCTGTTATAGAAAAATCTCCTCTTGTAATTGAATTAGTTCCAAGTACAATAGAAAAAACAAAAGATAGTGTAGAAATTTCTGTAAATGTAACAACAGATTTTTCAAGTAATATCAAAAAAATTGCTTACAAAGAAGGAACTTTTACTAAAATAGATGAAGTTCTTGCAGGTACAGATATTACAACAACTCAAAAAATTACTGCAACAAAGAATACTACATATACAGTAGTTGCAACTGATACAGCAGGACGTCGTGAAATTCAATGGATTACAGTTGATAATATTGATGTAGTTCCTCCTGCTCAAGTTAGTGATTTAAAAGCTGTGTACAATAAAGATTCAAAAACTATTTCTGTAAGTTGGAAAAATCCAACAGATGAAGATTTTGCAGGAACAATTTTAACTTATAAGAAAATTGGTTCAGATGCTACAAAACTAGAATTTAATAAAAATACAACTTCTTGTACATTAAAAAATATTCTTCCTGATAACTCAACTTATCAAATAGAAATCTGTTCTATTGATGAGTATGGAAACTCTAGTGTTGTAAAAACAACTTCAGTTGTAACTTATTCTATCTTAAAACTTACCATAAATGCAGGTAAAGGTTGGCTAGAAACTGAAACTGAAAATAAAGTAAAATCTATAACTGTAGAGTTTGAAGCAGGCGAGAGTTTTTATCAAATTTATGAAAGAAAAGAATGGGATTATTATAGTGAAAAAAATGAAGAAAAAGATATATGGTACGCCTATGAAGAAAATGGGAATTATTATGATTATGATTATGAACTTATTGATAAAGAAGGAAAAATATTATCTGAAGACGAATGGCTTGGTATGAGTCTTTATGAAGATACAACTTTTTATCTTCACTATCGTAAGTTAGTTCCTATTACATTTGATTTTAATGGTGGAATTGGAAAGGATTCGGTATTTACAGATTATTTTGTAGAATACGGATATGAAGGTCTAGAATTTTATAACAGCCCAGAATATATATACAAAGACGGCTACTTCTTGCGTGGTTGGACAAAAACTCGTGACGGAGAGGATTTTGTTACAATATGTCCAAGTGAGCCAATAACACTTTATGCAAAATGGGAAGAATCTAAAACTTGTACACTAATACTTAAATCTGGAGAATATTCAAAGTTCTATGATTATAGTAATGGCACACAATTATCTTCAACTATGTCATTAACTTTTGAATCTGGAAAATCTCTAGAAAGAGTTTTACAAGAAAATGGATATTATTCAAATGCTATTGTTGATGAAAGTGAATTTTTAGGTAAACGCTTTGGTGGTTTTAAAGATTCTCAAGGTAATGTGTACGATATGGGAACAATGTTGACCGAATCTGTAGAACTTGAAGCATTTACTAGGGATTTATATCCTTACGAAGTTGGTATCAATATGAATTTTAACGGTATAAATATTGAAGGTTATGATGAATATTGTGTTTATGTGGAAACTTATGAATATAAAGAATATCTAGAAATGATGAGTGAAAACCTACAAGATGAAGTTGAAGATTACTTTTTTGTAGGTTGGACTTTTACAAAAGATGGTGATGATTTTGTAGATTCTCTAAAAGGAGGAACAACTACAACTATCTACGCAAAGTGGATGTCTTATGAAGACATGGCAAAAATCCTTCCATATTACTACAACGAGGATAAAACACAAGTAACTTTCATTTTTAGACCAGCAGACTTTGGTTTAAATTGGAAATCAAGCGATAATTACACAGTAAAATTAATGTGTGAGATTACTAATTGGGATGCTAATAACAACAATGAAGATTTTGTTCTATCAAAAAATTCTGACGGAAATTATGCAGTTACATTTGATTACAATGATATTGCAGATGGATTTTTTTATTGGGCAGGTTTTCAATTCTGTGTAAAAGAAACTACTAATTGGTACGGTTGGCCAGAGTATAAATATTCTTTGCCAGAAGATACAACAATGAAAGAAGAAAATGGTGATAGAGGTTTTAAACTTCAACTTTTCCCTATGTCATTAGGAATTGATTTAAATGGTGGAAACATATATGGCGATACCACTTCAAAATTCTTTGGTATTAGTTGGACTCGATATGATGAAGAACATTTTAAGTTTAGAAGTATAGAAGATACTCTTCAATATTATTTAGGTGTAGATAATCCAACAAGAGAGGGTTATGTTTTTGCTGGTTGGACTTTTACAAAGGACGGAAATGATTTTGTAAATTATAAATACGACCATTTACCTTATGGAAAATATACTCTTTATGCAAGATGGATTGAAGAAAAGGACTGTACGTTAACTCTTCAAGCTATAGAGAATTCTGAATTTGTTGATTATGATGGCAATTCATTAGGTACAAACTTAAAATATGATTTTATAGCAGGAAGACGTTTGGGCGAAGTTTTTTCTTGGAGTGAAGTTAGCCCTGAATATACATCTTCAAATGATAGAACTTATGAATTTTTTCATTATGTAGATGATTATGGTAATGAATATTTTCAAGATACAATTTTAGCTGATACTGTAACACTTTATCCTGTGTTTAAACTTGTTCCACGGGTAACTTATGATTTTAACGGTGGATATCTAGAAGGATATAATGAAGATGTGTATATATATGATGATTTTGAGCTTATTGGAGGTTATGACGATCTTATAAAAGATGGTTATTATTGTGCAGGTTGGACATTAACAAAAGACGATAAGGATTTTATAACTGAAACAGAAGAAGATATTACTGTTTATGCTAGATGGATTCGTCTTACTCCTGAATCTTCTACAGGGGTATATAGTTATACTGTACCTATAGACGAAATTTCAGAGCAATGGGAAGGTAATTATTTAAAAGCAGATTTTGCTGTTATGGTTATGACTGATAAACAGGTTCGTGAATTATATCACAAAGATGAATATAGATATAACTATGATGTTGATAAAAATCTTTATGGTAAAAATTTAACCATTAGTACAACTAGACAAGGTAATTTCAATATTGTAGATGGAATTGCTGCAACTGTAACAGAAACAGATTTAACTGTCTTTGTTGATATGAATAAATTTTATTGTGAAAGTAATGAAGTAAGTCCTGATGGTGATATACTAGTTCGTAAGCCTTATGTAGTAGCTCTTGCATCTAAAACTCATGCACCTGAGGATTATTCGTTTACTGACTGGGGAGATACTATGATTATGAATCCAAATGCATTTTTCCCTACAGATTTACAAGAACAAGGAACTCCTGCTGACATGTTTACACTGTGCTATGTTGCAGGAACTATGACAGACCCTGCATGGGAGCCATCAAGTATTGAGCTTGATGAAAATAATTCTTTTGCTTTAGAAAGCGATGGAGAAGAAATACAATTTAAATTTACCGATGGTTCTTGGAATTGCTCTTATGGAATTTTGGACGGACCAATTAACTATGAAGGTGAATACACATTGGGTGGTTCAGGAAATATATTTGTCAATTTGCCAAAAGGTGCTTATCGTTTTACTCTTGATGTTACAGAAGAATATGCAAAAGTAATTGTTACTAAAGAATAATTTATAAATATTTCGTATAAGCCTAGATGAATATTTTGTTGTCTAGGCTTATTGATTTTTGATGGGAGTTTTTATGAAGACTAATATTTTATTTCTAATTTCAATTTTGATAGTAAGTATGTTTGTTATAACTGGTTGTCAAGATATAAATAACACAAACTGTGCAACTATAAACATCAAATTAGATTTATCAAAAATCATAAAAACTTCTAGAAATGAAGCTTCTCAAAATTCTGAATATATCTTAAAAGTTTCTGCCTATGAAGCTTCTAGTTATAAATTAGAAAATGAAATTGAAAAACTTCCTTTATTAGCAGAAACAGAAAAAAAAGTTGACATAAAAGGTAATGTAAAAATTTATTTAGATATTGAAATTGGTTTAAATGTTATTTTTGTTGCGAAGCTTTATGAAGGTGGTGATAAAAATCCGATTTATACAGGAAATAGTCAAGTCATAAAAATTAAAGCAACTGACAACAAAGTTCATCTAAATTTAACTAAACAAAAAACCGACTTAGATATTGATATTGAAGTAAAATCAGAAATTTTTACAGTAACTTTTAATTCTCTGGGTGGAACTACTGTAGAAAGTCAACAAATAGAAGCTGGTTCTTTCGTAGAAAAACCAACAGAACCAACTAAACTAGGATATTCTTTTGACGGTTGGTATACAAGTACAGATGGTGGAAAAACATTATCAACAAAATTTGATTTTACAACTTCAATATCAAGTGATATTACATTGTACGCAAAATGGAATGCTATTATTTTTACAGTAACTTTTAATACTGATAGCGGAATTTTTACTGAGGATACTAATCAAAACGTAAATTATGGAGAAAAAGTTATAGAACCAAAAGATCCAATTCGTAATGGTTATGATTTCTTAGGTTGGTATGAAAGTACAGATAACGGAATTACTTTGAGTGAATTATCTTATTCTTTTGATACTGTTGTTACAGAAAATATTGAATTGTATGCAAAATGGAAAGTTACAGAAAATTTTATCTATATAGAAGGCACAACAATAGAAGGAAGAATAACGGCAGAAGGTTCTTCTTCAAGTAATGTATTTATAGATGGTTCTAGTGTAACTATAGCGAGTTTTTATATAAGTGATCATGAAGTAACACAAGGTGAATACGAATCTTATGGTTCATATAGAAATTATAATCCAACTTCTAATTATGGGCTTGGAGATAATTATCCTGCCTATTATGTAAGTATGTTTGATGCTATAGTTTATTGTAATGAACGCAGTATTGCCGAAGGTTTTGAGCCTTGTTACTCAATAAAAAATAGTACAAATCCTAATGAATGGGGAAGTTATTCAGAATCATACGAAGATTGGTTTAATGTAACTTGTAACTTTGAAGCTAACGGTTACAGGTTGCCTTCTGAATTAGAATGGGAATATGTTGCTCGTGGCGGAAATCTTTCTGAGTATCAATATAAATATTCTGGAAGTGATAATATTGACGATGTTGCATGGTATAAAGCTAATTCCGATAGCAAAACACATGAAGTAAAAACAAAACAGCCCAATACACTAGGCTTATATGATATGTCAGGAAATGTTCATGAATGGTGTTTTGATAAAGATTCTGTTGTTACAGAATGTTATCGTTTACGAGGTGGCGGTTACAATAGTATTGATAATGCTAAGCATTGTACCGTTTTTAATAACTCTATCTATTCTACTCCAGATACTCTTTTCCCTTATTATGGCTTCCGTCTAGTTCGCACCGCAGAATAGATTTTATTTTTAGTTAATTGGTGAGACTAATAGTTATGCTCCCTGTCCACCAATCAGCTAAAAAATGCCTTTGCCATTTCACTACTTTCGCAATCAGCTTTTCTTTCTCCCAAAGTGAAATTGATAAAAAATCACAAAGAAACTGTTATTTAGCAAACTCGTGAAAAATCCGTAGACAGAAAATGACATCGACCTGCATTGACGACTGAAAGGAGGAACCGCAGGTCGCAGGGCATTTTCTGTCGAAAGGATTTTTGTACGAATCTTCTAAATACTCAATTTCAATGTGATTTTTAAGCATATTTTACACTCTTGATTTTTTTGTCATTCTGTCTTATTGTTTATTATCAATTTTAATAAAAAGGATGAATCAATATGTCAGAAATCCAAACTATACAACCAGAAGAAATTTCTCCAAAAAAGAAACTTAAAATAGAAGCAAAGCAAAAAATCAAAGAAATTAAACTTCAGGCAAAAAAAGATATTGCAGATACAAAATATCAACTTTTTCTTGAATTGAAAAAAGATAACAAAAAAGTTATTGATAAGGCTTGTAGAAAAATCGAAAAAAAACGCATGAAAGAAATTGCAAAAGCCGAATACGAATCAAAGCCAAAACGATATTCTATCGGGGAAGAAATTTTCAATTCTATCACTCATGGAATTGGAGTTGGACTTGCAATTGCTGGTCTTGTTTTGTTGATTGTTCGTGCTGTTCGTCACGCACCACAAGAATTTTTGGGTTCTTATGTAACAGGTGTTTCACTTTTTGGCGCTTCAATGATAATCCTTTATTTGATGTCAACTTTGTATCACGCACTTACACCTTACGGGGCAAAAAAAGTTTTTGCAATTTTTGACCATTGTTCAATTTACATTTTGATAGCAGGAACTTACACTCCATTTTGTCTTGCATTTTTGCGTGGTGCTTTAGGTTGGACAATCTTTGGAATTATCTGGGGATTGGCTGTTCTTGGAATTGTGTTCTATTCAATTTTTGGTTCTAAAATGAGAGTTCTTTCTGTTATCACTTATATCCTTATGGGCTGGATGATAATTTTTGCATTCAAATCAGTAAAACAAGCAATTTCTTCAACAAGTCTTGCTTTCTTACTTTCAGGTGGAGTTGCTTACATGGTGGGTGTAATTTTTTACGCAATGAAAAAAATCAAATGGACTCATTGTATTTGGCACTTATTTGTTTTAATGGGAACAGTTCTTCACTTCTTCTCTGTAATGTTTGCAATTTAAAAGTTTTATGTTAAGTGGAATTTTGGTAGAAATTTTTATCATTATTCCACTTAAAACTGAATTAAGAATAAATAAAGTTCGTTAAAAAAATAATATTGAACGAGGTTTTTATGAAAAAGTTTTTGTTGTTAGTTATAACCTTATTATGTCTTGTTTGCTCAACTTATGGATTGCAATTCGGAATTTCTGCAGAACCGATTGGTCCAAAATTATCTTATACTTTTGAGGATGCAAATTTACATCTTTCTATAGGACCAACTACACTTTTTTCATTAGGTTTAGATTGGGAATTTTCTCGAATTGATTTAGCACCTGAGAATTTTTTTAACTTTGGATTTCAATTTGGAGCAGGTACAACTCTTTTTATTATTCCAATAGATTTTTTATGGCTAGTACAAACTATTTATCCTATTGCAGGTATTCATATGGATTGGAATTTTAAGAAGATGACACTAGAATTTTTTCTACAATGGGAACCTTGTATGTATATAGATTGGTTTAGTCTAGAAGGTGCTACTTGGTCTGATTTTTTTGCTCCAGAACTATTAGCCTGGAATCAAATCGGTTTTAGATTTCGCTTTTAAATTTTTCTAATATAGCAAACTAAAACAAGCCTTGAATAACACTCTTATTTACAGTAAAATTATATCACTATGGAAAATATGAAAAGAACTGTAACTTGTGGAGATTTACGCAAGGCAGATGATGGAAAAACAATAATTTTAAATGGTTGGATTCACCGTATTCGTGAACATGGTGGAATTTCTTTTATCAATTTAAGAGATAGATATGGAATTACTCAAGTAGTTGTAGATTCTGATTCTCCTGCAGAATTGGCTGAATTTGCAAAAACTCTTAGAATGGAATTTTGTATCGCTGTAGAAGGTGTTGTTCGTGCTCGTCCTGATACAATGATAAATCCTGATATGATAACTGGCGAAATTGAAGTTGTTGCAAAGGCAATCAAAGTTTTATCAAAAAGTGAAACTTTGCCATTTATGATTGACGAAGTTCAAAAAGATGGAACTCCAGTTATTCCAAACGAAGATTTACGCTTAAAATATAGATATTTGGATTTGCGCACAGAACGTATGCAACATCACTTGGCTTTGCGTAGTAAAGTAACTCTTGCAACTCGCAATTATTTGAGTGAAAAAGGTTTTTACGAACTAGAAACTCCTACTTTCATTAAATCAACTCCAGAAGGTGCTAGAGACTATCTTGTTCCTTCAAGATTATATCCTGGAAAATTTTATGCACTTCCACAGTCACCTCAGCTTTATAAACAAATTTTGATGGTTTCTGGATTTGATAAATATTTCCAAATTGCTCGTTGTTATCGTGACGAAGATGCACGAGGAGACCGACAGCCAGAATTTACTCAAATCGATATGGAAATGAGCTTTGTTGAACGGGATGATGTTCTTAATCTTACAGAAGGATTGATGGCTCATATTTTCAAAGAAACAATGAATGTTACATTGCCAGAACATTTTGAACGCATTGCTTACGATGACGCAATCGAACTTTACGGAACTGATAAACCAGAACTTCGTTTTGATATGAAGATGCAAGATGCTGCTTTTATGTCAGATTTAGGAACTTTCCAAGCTTTCAAAGATGCAGTTGCAGTTTTACCAGATGAAAAAGGTGGCTCTTTAAGTGGAGGTTCAGTAAAAGCCTTAGTTGTTCCTGGAATGGCAGAAAGTTATAGTCGTAAAAAAATCGAAGAACTTGAAGCTGTTGCAAAAATCTACAAAGCAAAAGGTCTTGCTTGGATGAAAGTAACAGGAACTGATGCTGAACCAAACTTAGAAGGTGGAATCAGCAAATTCTTTGAAGGAAAAGCAAAAGATGTTTGTGCTACTTTAGGTGCAAAATCTGGCGACCTTCTTTTATTTGTTGCAGATACAAAAAAACGAGTTGCTTGTACAGCATTAGGTGCAGTTCGCTCAAAACTTGGCAAAGATTTAAATCTTTGCGACCCAGACAAATGGGCTTTTGCATGGATTGTTGACTTCCCAATGTTTGAATGGAACGAAGAAGAAAACAAATGGGATACAGCACACCACATGTTTACAATGCCTCAATACAAATATCATGAAACTTTGGAAAGCAATCCTGGTGAAGTAAAAGGTGATTTGTACGACCTTGTATTGAACGGTTACGAACTTGCTTCTGGCTCAATTCGTATTCACGACCCAGAACTTCAAAAACGGATTTTCAAAATCGTTGGTTTTGATGAAGAAGAAGGTCAGAAAAAATTTGGTTTCTTAACAGAAGCTTTCAAATACGGTGCTCCACCACACGGAGGAATTGCGCCAGGTCTTGACCGATTGATTATGATTATGTGTCGCGAAGCTTCTATTCACGATGTAATCGCTTTCCCTAAAAATAGTTTTGCAATTAGCCCAATGGATGAATGTCCTGGCGAAGTTGACCAAAAACAACTTGATGAATTACACTTAAAAATAGTTGAATAAGAATTAACTATAAATCAATAAAGAAAAGCGGAGGTAAAGTTTGATTCGTAAATTTATTTTTAGGAACAAATTATTTATCTTCGCTTTTTTTATTTTTATGGCGAATGTTTTATTTTCATCCTGCCAAAAAACGCAAAGTTCTCGAACAGAAGTTGCTTTAGGAACAGTTTGTACAATTTCTCTTTTTGAAAACGCTTCGGATAAACTTTACGATAGAATTTTTGAAAAAATCAATCAAATTGAAAACCTTATGAGCACTTCAATTCCTAATTCTGAAATTTCAAAAATAAATCAGAATGCAGGAAATCATCCTGTAAAAATTTCTCAGGATACTTTTAATGTTTTATCTTGCGCAAAAGAAATTGCAAAACTTTCTGATGGTGCCTTTGAACCGACGATTGGAAATTTAGTTGAACTTTGGAATATCAATGCAATCATAAACGATGAAACAGGAGCGATACTTCCACAGATTCCTTCGCAAAAACAAATTGAAAATGCTTTATCAAAAACTGATTTTACAAAATTGATTTTAGATAAAGAAAATCAAACTGCTTTTTTAGAAGATTCAGAAATGGAACTTGATGTTGGTGGAATCGCAAAAGGATATGCAACTGATTGCGTTGTAAAAATTTTACAAGAAGAAAAAATCAATCGTGCTTTAATTGATTTAGGTGGAAACATTTTCGCTTACGGTTACAAAAATCCAAAAGAAAAAACTCCTTGGAAAATCGGAATTAAAAATCCTTTGAACTCAACAGGAAGTCCAATTGAAATTATCCAATGTGAAAATTCTTCTATCGTAACTTCTGGAGTTTACGAACGCTATTTTGAATACGAAGGAAAAATCTATCATCACTTGCTTTCTGCAAAAACTGGATTTCCAGAAAATAACGGTTTGCTTTCGGTTTCAATAATTTGCAACAACTCAATGCTTTGCGATGCTCTTTCTACCGCCTGTTTTATTTTAGGCAAAGAAAAAGGAAGTGACCTTATTAAAAAGATAAATGAAGAAAATTCAATTTCAATTCCTCACGATTTTATTCAGTATGTTTTTGTTTTAGAAGATGGAACTGTGTTGGGGAATTAGGGGAAATATTATAACACTTACCTTACAATAAACTGAGACAACAAAATAAATAATTCATTATTGTTTGCAACATTAAATTTAGTAAAAATAACAGCCATATCTTTTTTTACAGTTGAAATACTGATATTATACTTTTTTGAGAGTTTAATATATGTTGATTTATTTTCAATGAAATCTTTTAAAAGAATAATTTGTCTTTCAGTAAGATTATAATCTTTTAAAAATATTTCTTCTCCTTGATTTGGTAATGTGTTATTAGAATCAAAGGATTTTTTTATTGGGATAAAGACTGATAGAATATCTTCAGTTTTTTTATAAATATAAGCGTAAAAAGTTGCAAAGAAAAATGAAATTATAAGAACGGTAATAAATCTTGTGTAACTAATAGCCAATAATGAAAAAATTGTTAAAATCCAAATACAAACTAAAATGATTAATTTTTTCTTTGTGTTAGTTGTAAAAAATTTATTCACAAATAAAATAACAAACATTGCTGAATATAAAAATGCTCCAAGAATTTCATATCCTGTAATGGCTGTACAAATTCCTTGAATAAATAAAATTAAACTTTGAAGACGATAATTTTCTTTTATAAATAGAAGAATAAAACAAAGAAAGGCAGTTGCCCCATTAATGATTGGAACAATAGTTGCTCGAAAAGGAATTATAGTTGTAACATAATTATTGTTATTGATACTAAAAACTGTTGCCATTACAAGCATAATAAAAGCAGACAGAATCATGAGTTTTTCATACTTTTTTTTATTAGAATCCCAGATTTTTTCTTTTATATCAATAATTTTATTCATAATAAAATTTTACCATAGTAATTTTAGTAAAGCAACATTAATTATCAAAACAACCAAAATAACCAAGGTTATTTCAAAATGTACTTTGGTTATTTTTTTAGTAACCGCGGTTATTTTTAAACAAAATAGATTGACAAATAGAAATTTTGCTTTGATAATGCAGATAGTTGCAACAAAAAAAAGTTATGAGCTCTAAAAAAGGAAAGAAAGTGGAGGAATAAAGTGAATAAAAATATTATTGTATCTTTAATGTTAGTACTTATAATTGGTTTATCATTCGCTTCTTGTTGTGGAGATGATGATTTACCCTCTGCTAGTGTAGGACAAGGTTGTCGTATTTTTGAGGATTTAGAATTTGAGCATGAAATTAAAGGTATGAACGCTAGTCTTCGTAATGATGTGATATCTTCAAAAATTCTTGATACAACAAAATCTATGCTTGGAGGAGAGGTATTTTTCTACTTACATGATGGAGATTTTGCAAATGAAAATTATCCAGGTGTAAATTTAGAAACAGAAGTTGATACATGGCGAGATGGAAGTTCAACATTTTACATTATTGTAAATGATTCAGAAGTTGAAGATTATAACAGTAGTTACGAGACAAAAAAACTTACATTTGTTGAACTTGAAGCAATGGGAGATGATGCTAAAGTTTGTATAAATAAAAAATAAATTAATTGGTACAAGAAGATTTTTCTAAATAATTTTCTTGTACCTTTCTTATTGGAGAAAATTTTATGAAAAAACTAATTATAACATTACTTTGTTTTTTTCTGTTATCAAATTTTATTGTTGCACAAAAAAATGAAATCAAAATTGAAGAAACAAATTTCAATGATTTAATTTTGTATAAAGATACAGGATTATCTCATTTCTTTTGTGATTATCAAGGAAATCTTTTAACCTATAAAGCATTAAACCAAAAATTATTAGAATATTCTGAAAATGAAGATATTGTAAAACAGGCTCAAGGTTGGATGATTGCTGACGGAGTTTTTATAGGTCTTGCCTTAACCAGTGGAATTATTTATGCATTGTATACAATTTTTCCAGAATGGAATAACTCTGAAGTTATAAAAGATTGTAGTATTGGAATATCTTTAAGTTCATTATTATTACAATCATTTTCAGGAACAATTTCTTTGCAGAAATATCACGAAGCTTGTGATAATTATAATTTACACATTCTTGGGATTCCTGTAAAATAAATGAGTTGGTACAAGAAGATTTTTCTAAATAATTTTCTTGTACTTTTCTTATATGAAAACTTATATGAAAAAACTTAGTTTACCAGCAATTTTATTTTCACTCTTTTTGTTTGTATCTTGCCAAGACAAATATATAATGCCTCATACTCCTGGCGTTACGGTTGATACAGAAGCTTTTGAACTTTATAAAAACTTATGGAATAGTTGTGGAATAAAAAATTATTCTTACACATATACTTTGAATCGATATCCGCCTCTCAATTTTGTTGTTGATGTTACGGTAACAAACGGTGATATTTCTTATGATTTGAAAGAATACAATCAATTGAAAGATTCAGAAATAACAGAAATTGATAAAAGTTATTTTGCTTCCGAAATAGGAGATATAAAAAATCTTTTTCTAGAAAATGTTTTTAATGAAATCGAACTAACTATTGAGAGGTGTTTTGAAGATTATGACAAAGATCCTGATTGTTATTATGTAAATTTTGATTTCACTTTTTCTGATGATGCACCTTTTATTTTGTATTGCAAAAGAGAATCTTCTTTGATGAAAGAAAATATAGTTGGTGGTTCTGGTTTTGTTGAAATCAA
Organism: Treponemataceae bacterium; assembly: GCA_036307825.1. GTDB lineage: Bacteria > Spirochaetota > Spirochaetia > Treponematales > Treponemataceae > RGIG9060. The sequence goes on from JAXJWW010000008.1 coordinate 13,603, forward strand.
AATAGAAAACTTTGTAGAAAATTAAGGAATGATATTTTTATGAAAAAACTTAGTTTACCAGCAATTTTAATTTTACTCTTTTTGTTTGTATCTTGTACACCTGTAGAATTTTTTCATTCATTTTCTTGTTCAACGGATAAGGATGTTTATCAAACTGGTGAAAAAATTTGTTTGAATATAAAAGGTGAAGTTTCTTCAAAACTTTATAAGGACGGAACTTTGTATGTTAATTTTTCAACATCTGAAGAAATAATTGATATAAATGAATTGGTAACTCATTATGAAAATCTCAACAGCAGAAACATTGAATTTACAGGAATAGAAAGTAATAATTTTATTTTTAATGTTTCTTCAAATTCTTATGATGACATAGATGAAAAATTGTTTTTTTCAATTTCTAATGCTGGTGAATACACTGTTTCCTTTCAGTTTCATGCTGACAGGATAAGTCCAACGCTTTTTACTTATTGGGGTGAAGGTACAGATTTTTGCAGTTTTAGTATTGTTGAATAAAATCCTTGTCTATAAAAAAAAACTCGTGAAAAATCACTGTGGATTCTTCACGAGTTTGCTTTAATAACCAAAAGTTAGTAAATTACACAATTACAACTGAGTTGTCTGTAAAAGAAAATGGAGCTGGAACATATTTATCTGCTGACCAATCGTTTTCCCAGCGTTTGCCGTCTAATAGATATCTAAATTGATATTCTTTTCCTGTTTCTAAAGTAAGTTTTACAGAAAAACTGCCGTCTTTTTGTTTTTTCATAGGAGTATCAATGGAACTCCAGCTATTAAAATCACCTGCTAACCAAACTTTTTCTGCACCTTTTGCTGCTTCTGCAGAAAGTTCAAATGTTACAGCACATGTTTTTTGTGTTTTGTGATATGATTTGTAAAGTGCCATCAAATCTCCTTCGTCATTAAATGTTGGTACTTGAATTTCTCTTGTATAGAGTATACTATAAAAATACAATTTTGTGTATACTTAAGAATATCTTTTTTATATTTTATGATACAATTTATTTATTTCCGGAGGTTTTATGAAAGATAATCGTTACCTTTTTACTTCAGAATCTGTTGGAGAAGGTCATCCAGATAAATTATGTGATCAAATTTCAGATGCAGTTTTGGACGCATGTTTAGCAAATGATGCTTCAAGTCATGTTGCTTGCGAAACTTTTGCTTCTGCAGGAATGGTTTTGATTGGTGGTGAAATCACAACAAATGATTATATCCCAATCGATGAAATTGCCAGAAATGTTGCTCGTGAAATTGGTTATACAGATCCAGATTTTGGTCTTGATTATAAATCAATGGCTGTAATGAATATGATTCACTCTCAGTCTCCTGATATTAACCAAGGTGTTGTAGGAAAAGGTTTGAAAGAATACGAAGGTCAGCAAGGAGCTGGAGACCAAGGAATGATGTTTGGTTTTGCTTGTTCAGAAACTCCTGAACTTATGCCTGCTCCAATTATGTATTCTCACAATTTGCTTAGAAAAGCAACTGAACTTAGAAAAAACAAAACTTTGCCATGGCTTCGTCCTGACGCAAAAAGCCAAGTTACTATTGAATACGAAGGCCACAAACCAGTAAGAATTGATACAGTTGTAATTTCTCATCAGCATAATCCTGATGTTTCAGACAAAGACATCAAAGAAGGAATTATCGAACAAATTATCAAACCAGTTTTAACACCTACAGGTTTACTTGATGAAAATACAAAATATTTTATCAACCCAACTGGTCGATTTGTAATTGGTGGTCCTTTTGGTGATACAGGTTTAACTGGACGAAAAATTATCGTAGATACTTACGGTGGAATGGGGCGTCATGGTGGCGGTGCTTTCTCTGGAAAAGACCCATCAAAAGTAGACCGTTCTGCAGCGTATATGGCTCGATATATTGCAAAAAATGTTGTAGCAAGTGGTCTTGCAGAACGCTGTGAAGTTCAACTTGCTTACGCTATCGGTGTTCCATTCCCAGTTTCAATTATGGTTGATACTTTTGGAACAGGAAAAGTTAGTGATTTTGCAATTTCAGAAGCAGTAAAAAAAGTTTTTGACTGTTCTCCAGCGGGAATTATCAAAACTTTGGACTTACTTAAACCAGTTTATTCAAAAACTGCATCTTACGGACATTTTGGTAGAAACGAATTTACTTGGGAAAAAACAGATAAGGTAGAAGAATTAAAAAATGCCATCAAATAATTTTGATGATTCTTCTGTTTTATCCAGGGAGCAGGTTATTTCAGTTTTTGAGAGATTCAAAAGTGAAAATCCTGCTCCCACAACTGAGTTAATTGCCACAAATAATTACACTTTGTTGGTTTCTGTTGTTTTATCGGCACAGGCAACTGACAAAAGTGTAAATAAAGCAACTGAATCTTTATATAAAATAGTTGATACACCGCAAAAAATGCTTGAATTAGGTGAAGAAGGCTTAATCGAGTATATAAAATCTATCGGGCTTTATAAAAACAAAGCAAAAAATGTAATTGCCTTAAGCAAAATTTTAATAGAAAAGTTTAATAGTGAAATTCCTAAAACTCGTGAAGATTTGATGAGTTTGCCTGGAGTTGGAAGAAAAACTGCAAATGTAATTTTAAATGTAGTTTATGGTGAAAAAACAATGCCTGTGGATACTCATTTGCTAAGAATTTCCCCAAGGATTGGGCTTTCTTTTGGAACAACGCCGGAATCTATCGAAAAAGATTTGCTAAAAATTATCCCTGACGAATATATGCAACACGCACATCATTGGTTAATTTTACATGGTCGTTATGTTTGTACTGCCAGAAATCCTAAATGTAGCGAATGTTTAATAAAAGACATTTGTCAACAAAATTTATAGCAAAATTTAGACTTTTGTCTTTTTAAGTAATATCAATAATGAGGTGGGCGAACATTTGGAATTTCGCCTTCTTGATTATCAGATAATTCCTTGATTTTTACAGACATAGCTTTATTTTCTTTTACAAGTTTGTCGATAGTGTTTCCTTGTTCAACAGTTACTTCTTGTAATTGATTTAAAAAATCCTCAAGATATGCAAGTTTTGTTTCAATGCAGGTTAATCTTTCTTCGTTCATATTTTAATAATATCAGTTTTTGCTAAAAAAGAAAATTGCCCAAAGTCAAAATTTTTAACCTTGGGCAATCTTTCAACTAACTTTTATTTTACAACTTTCAGTTGTACAAGTCTCGTTTTGTGTAGTGTGTATGCAACAAGTGATGTGCTTTTTCGCTATTTGGTTCACCAAAATATTCCTTGTAAATCTTGTCGATTAAAGGATTTTGATGTGAACAGCGAATTTCATGTGTTTCATCATCTTGATAAAGCGCATTGGCTCGTTTTACGCGAAGTTCGTCGTTGTGTCCGTAAGGTTGTCCTCCTCCAGTTACACAACCACCACGACAAGCCATAACTTCGATAAAGTCGTAAGGTCGTTCTTTACCTTCTTCAGCGGCTTTTCTGATTTCTTGAACAACTGCATCAACATTTCCCATTTGATGAATTACAGCAAGTTTTACCTTTGTTCCGTTCAAGTCAACTTCAGCTTTTTTTACACCTTCAAGACCGCGAACCGGAGTATAATTAACATCTCCTAATTCATTTCCTGTAACAAGTTTGTAGGCTGTTCTAACTGCTGCTTCCATAACTCCACCAGTTGCCCCAAAGATAGTTGCAGCACCTGTGTATGGTCCGATTGGATTATCAGCTTCGCTATCAGGAAGATTTACAAAATCAATTCCTGCTTGGCGAATTAGAGAAGCAAGTTCTCGAGTTGTTAAAACTTTGTCTACATCTTGATAGCCAGAAGATTTCATATTGTCATCACGACGAGCTTCGTAGGCTTTTGCTGTACATGGCATTACAGAAAGATGGAAAATTTTGTCTGCTGAAATTCCAGATTGTTCTGCCCAGTAAGTTTTTGTGATTGCTCCTTGCATTTGCTGTGGAGATTTTGCACTTGAAAGATTTGGCAAAAGGTCATGATAATTCTTTTCTGCGTAATCTACCCAACCTGGACAACAACTTGTAAACATTGGTAATGCTCCACCTTTTGTAAGGCGAGTTACAAGTTCAGTTCCTTCTTCCATAATTGTAAGGTCGGCTGCAAAGTTTGTGTCAAAAACATATTTGAAACCTAACATTCTAAGTGCTGAATAAAGTTTTCCTGTACATAAAGTTCCAGCTGGAAGCCCAAATTCTTCTCCAATGGCGGCTCTTACAGATGGCGCAATTGAAACTACAGGTGTAATTTCTGGGTCTGCAACTTTGTCAAAAACTTCTTCAAGTTTGTTATGAGTTGTAATTGCTCCTGTAGGGCAGTGTGCAGCACATTGTCCACAACGAATACAAGGGCTGTGTGCTAAGTCACTTCCTGCAACTGGACCGATAACAGTTTTATCTCCACGACCTGTGTATTCCATTGCCCAAACATTTTGCATCAATTGACAAGCTTCTACACATCTACCACAGTTGATACATTTGTTTCTGTCTAAAACGATTTCTTCGTAAGAATCATCAGTTGGCTGATTTTTCAAAATTTGTGTAAATCTTGGAGCAGAACGCAATCCAAATTCAATAGCTAAATTTTGCAATTCACATTGACCACTTCGGTTACATTGTAAACAATCCTGTGGGTGATTTGACAAAATCAATTCAAGAACTGTGCGACGAGCCTTGTTGATTTCTGGGTCATGAGTGATAAGTTTCATTCCAGGTGCAACTTTTGTTGTACAAGCACGAAGCATTTTTGGTGTTCCTGCCAATCTTACGATACAAATTCCACAAGAAGCCCAAGCTGGTAAATCATCGTTGTAACACAAAGTTGGAATTTTAATATTCAACATCTTTGCAGCTTGGAGAATTGTTGTTCCTTCTGGAACTTCTATATCAATTCCGTTTATATTAACATTAACCATTTAATTCCTCCAATTCCTTATTTTTTGATGATTGCACCAAATTTACAAGTTTTTTCACATTGACCACATTTTAGACATTTATTTTGGTCAATTACATGTCTAGATTTCTTTTCGCCCACGATACAGTTTGCAGGACAATTTCTAGCACACATTCCACAACCGATACATTTTTCTGTAATTTCGTAAGAAATGAGTTTTTTACATTTTCCTGCAACACATTTCTTGTTTACAATATGGTCGATATATTCTTGTTCAAATTTATTTATTGTTGAAAGAGTTGGATTTGGAGCTGATTGTCCTAAAGCACAAAGGGAAGCAGATTTCATTGCTTGACCGATGTCTTTTAGTTTTTGGATATCTTCTAACTCACCATTTCCGCGAGAGATTTTTTCCAAAATTGTGTGCATTTGTCTTGTTCCAATTCTACAAGGTGAACATTTTCCGCAGGATTCGTCCACACAGAATTCCATATAGAATTTTGCAACATCAACTACACAGTCATCTTCGTCCATAACAATCATACCACCTGAACCCATCATTGAGCCAAGTCTAGTTAAAGCACCAAAGTCGATAGGTGTGTCTAAGTGTTCTTCTGTAATAATTCCACCTGATGGTCCACCAGTTTGAACACCTTTGAATTTCTTTCCGCCTTTGATTCCACCACCGATTTCAAAGATGATTTCACGCAAAGTTGTTCCCATTGGAACTTCTACAAGTCCAGAGTTGTTGATTTTTCCTGTAAGAGCAAAAACCTTTGTTCCTTTTGAGTCATCTGTTCCGATTTTGTTAAACCAATCAGCACCTTTTGTAAGAATTACAGGGATATTTGCCCAAGTTTCAACATTGTTGATAACAGTTGGTTTTCCCCAAAGTCCACATTGAGCTGGGAACGGTGGTTTTGGTGTAGGCATTCCTCGTTGACCTTCGATAGAACGAAGAAGAGCTGTTTCTTCACCACAAACGAAGGCTCCCGCACCAAGACGAATTTCAATATCAAAATCAAAACCAGAACCTAAGATGTCTTTTCCTAAAAGTCCTGCTTCTTTTGCTTGTGCCATAGCGATTTTCAATCTTTCGATTGCAAGTGGATATTCTGCACGGATGTAAACAAATCCTTTATTTGCTCCAATTGCTTTACCACAAATTGTCATTGCTTCAAGGATTGAGTGAGGGTCGCCTTCAATTGTTGAACGATCCATGTAAGCACCTGGGTCACCTTCGTCTGCGTTACAAACTACATATTTTACATCTCCCGGAGCTTTCATACCTGCTTCCCATTTTAAGCCAGTTGGGAATCCAGCACCACCACGACCTCTAAGACCAGATTTTTTGATTTCATCAACGATTTGTTCTGGTGTCATTTCAAAAAGAGCTTTTTCCAAAGCAAGATATCCGTCTCGAGCAATATATTCTTCAATATTTTCTGGATTGATAACACCACAATTTCGTAAAACAATTCGTTTTTGCTTTTGGTAAAACTGAATTTCCTGAACATCTTCGATGCTTTTCTTTTCTTTATTGTATAAAAGGCGTTGAACTTCCCGACCTTTTACAACTTGTTCAGCGATAATGTCTTTTGCGTCTTCTGGTTTTACTTCAACATAGAAAGAATCTTCTGGTAAAACCTTTACGATAGGACCTTTTTCACAAAATCCAAAACAACCAGTTTTTACAATTTGAACTTTGTCTTCTACGCCAAAATTTTTTGCTTCTGTTTGGAGGTTTTTGTAAATAAGATCCGCATTACTTGATTCACAACCTGTTCCACCACAAACAAGAATATAATGTGTATATGCCATTTTTTACTCCCTTAAATACTTATTTAGCAATGATAAAATCTTCAACTGGCTTTTTATTGATAATGTGTTCTTCTACAATTCTTTCAACTGTATTTTCTTTTACATTACCATAAAACACTTTTGGCATATCAGGCATGATAATTTCTACAGTTGGCTCATTTTCGCAATGCCCCATACAACCTGTTTGCCTAATAATTGCATTTTCAGCAATTCCCTTTTCATTTAAAAGAGTGATAAATTTATCTAAAATAAGTTTTGCGCCAGAAGCGATACCGCAAGTTCCCATTCCTACGATTACTTGAATGGATTTTCCTTCTGAATCACGACGCTTTAAATCTGATTGAACTTTACTTCTAAGTTTTCTTAGGTCATCTAAAGTCATCTTTGCCATAACATCTCCTACTGTATAGAACTTTCTTTTTCTTGGCTTGTTAGAAAATGTCCTAAGAGTTCAAGGTTTTTTGCATTTTCTAAACAACCAAGTACATTCACGATTTCCGATTTTTTTAATTGATAATTCAATTGTTCACTTTCTGTGTTTTTTTTTCGGATAATCGTCATGTCAAAATTTCCTGTAAAACTCAAAACTTGACGAAATAAATTTGCCACTTCTCCTA
>JAXJWW010000009.1:0-10558 GCA_036307825.1 Treponemataceae bacterium
CAATTTTCTTTCGCCTACATCAATATCCCGAAGCCCTACATAACAAACATTTTTTGGATCAATTTTTCTACCTTCAAAATATAAGTTTGTTAAATCTGGAATTCCGTATCCACAAGAACCTGCCATACACATTCCGTGAATATTTCCAGAAGGTGAAGTTTCGCAATCGTTAAAATCTCCGTGAGCATCCACATAAAGAACGCCTACTCGTTTATTTTGCTTTTTGTAGGCACTAGAAAGACCTGCTAAAGTTCCCAAAGCGATAGAATGGTCGCCACCAAGCACAATGGGGAAATCCCCATCATCAATTACAGATTCAACATTTTTTGCTAAAAGATTACAAGCATTTACGATAGGCTTTAAATATCGCGCTTTAGAATCTCCAATATCTTCTTGTTCTTGCCTAGAAATTTGAATCGGAGACGAAAATTCCACATTTGCGTAATCTAATTTGTTTAATTCTTCTTTCAAACCCGCAAGACGAATTGCAGAAGGTCCCATATCAGAACCATGACGATTTCCACCAAAATCAAGTGGCATTTCTAAAACGTGAATATTCATAGGATTTATTATATTATGAAATTTGCTAGTTTACAAGAAGAGATTTTTTAGCAAGATTTTGATGAATAATTCTTAAAGGATTTTTCGCTTTTATAAACCAAAAAACTTTTATAAAAATTTGTTATTTTTAATCTCATACATTTGCCTTTAAATAAGAAAAAAAGTATATTTACTATGAAGAATATTGATTTTTGTTGAAAACTATGCGTTTTTGTAACAAAATATTAACAAATTTGTTTTAGTTTTACAAAACAAATAAATTCTTATCGCAACTTATTTTCGGAGTTAACATGAAAATCAAAAAATACTGTTTTATCCTTTTCTTGTTTATTGTAATTTTTTCTACACAAAGTTTTGCACAAGAAAAAATGATTTTAACTGTTGAAGAAGCAGTAAATTATGCAAAAGAAAATAGCCGAACATTAAAATCAGCTAATATTGATTTGCAAATAAAGAAAAGAGCAAAAAACTTTTCTTGGAATGTTTTAGTTCCTACAGTTCAGGCAACAGGAACAATGTCCCGTTCTAACGAATATTCAAATTCTATGGATAGCATTATGAGTATGATGCCAGGTTACAAACCAACCGAACCAGAACCAAGCGATTACTGGAAAGCAGTTGGAGGTGTAAATGCTACTTTGAATTTAAGTGTTGCCTTAATCGACGGAATTAGAGCAAGTTTTGCAAATTATGAAGCAGGTTTAATCACTTGGGAACAAACATACAAAGAAACAGAACTCAATATCAGAAAAATGTTTTATGCACTTCTTTTACAACAAGAAAGTTTGAATCTTCAAAAAACAACTTTGAATAATGCAAAAAATCGTTTTGACCAAGCAAAAATCAATTTTAGAAATGGTTTAATTCCAGAAATTAGTCTTTTACAAACTGAAGTAACTTACGAAAATCAAAAGCCAATGATTGTAAAGCAAGAACAAGCATTAAAAGAACAACTTGATACTTTTGGGTTTTTGCTAGGTATTACACAAGGAACTCAAATTGAACTTAGTGGCGAAATCACTCCGGAATTTGTAGAATTAAATCCGCAAGAACTTTATGAAAAATATATGCAAAACAACTTGGAAATTGCACTTTTCAAAAAAAATCTAGAACTAATGAAAATTCAGTATTCTGCACAAAATCTTCAGATTTATACACCTGCAATTAGTTTGAGTTACGGGTGGCAACCAATTCTTTCAGATGTTTCTGCCGACTGGGGAGAAAAAGACAACTGGTACGACGGCGGAAGTTTTTCTGCAACTTTAGCATGGAATATTACGAATATGCTTCCTTTTTCTTCAGCAAGTTTAAAAGCAAAAGATTTGAAAAACAATATCGAACAAATGAATTTAAATCTTACAACTCTTGAAGAAAATGCAAAAATGAGAATTAACAACCTTGTAAATGTATTAAATCAAAGTAAATCTGCTATTGAATCAAGTAACAGAAATATCAGTTTAGCACAAAAATCTTACGATATGACTTCTATTGCATATCGCAACGGAACTACAGAACTTCTTGATGTACGAGAAGCTGAAACTCAATTAAACCAAGCAAAACTAGCTTTAGCAAGTGAAAAATTTAATTATCTTTCTGGATTGCTAGATTTAGAATTTGCAATAAATACAAAACTTACAAAATAAAAGGAATTTATTATGAAAAAAACACTTTCAATTATTCTTTCAGTTTTACTAATTTTATTTTTTGTTGGATGCACAAAACCTGCACAGAGTTCTCAAGCACCACAAGAAGCTTTGAATCCACAAGAAGTTGCACAACAAACAGTTTTTGCTGTAAATGCCTTTTTATCTTACAAAGGGGACTTAAATGGCTATCTTGAATTTGGCGGAGATGTAAGTGCCGTTTCTAGCGTAGATGTTTTACCAGATACAAGCGGAAAAATTTCTAGAATTTATGTTTCTGTTGGAGATGTTGTAAAAAAAGATCAAGTTTTAGCAGAAGTTGATGCTTCTCGTCCAGGAATGACATATAGCGCAAGTCCAGTAAAAGCTCCTGTTGCAGGAACAGTAACTTCATTTGCTTCATCTGTAGGAAATATGGTTGCTCCTTCTATGGCAATCGGTAGAATCAGTAGCACAGATAAACTTGAAATTAAAACAAGCGTTCCTGAAAGATTTATTTCTAAAATTAAACTTAACCAAAAAGCAATTTTAACTTTTGACGCATATCCAGGAGAAACTTTTACAGCAAAAGTAACAAAGATTTCGCCTGTTTTAGATACATCAACAAGAACAATGTCTGTAACTTTGGTTTTAGATCCACCAGATAGTAAAATCAAAATCGGTATGTATGCAAGAATCAAACTTATTACAGACCATAAATCAAACGCAATTATCATTCCTTCAAGCGCATTGGTAACTCGTTCATCTGAACAATGTGTTTTTGTAGTTAATGAAGACAATACAGTTACTCTAAAAAAAGTTACTGTTGGAATTAAAGTTGATGATATGGTTGAAATTTTGAACGGACTTGAAGGAAACGAAAAAGTAGTTACAAAAGGACAAACATTGCTTAACAATGGAACAAAAGTAAATATCGTTTCATTAACAGAAGAAAAAATTGAGGAAAAATAAATTATGTCACTTTCAAGTAAAGCAGTTGCAAAGCCTACTACAATTTTGATTATTTTTATTGTATTAACAGCTTTGGGACTTTATTCTACATCAAAACTTCCAATCGATTTGTATCCAGATTTGGAAATTCCTTACATTATTGTTTCTACAAGTTATCCTAATGCAGGACCTGAAGAAGTAGAAAATTCGATTACAAGAACTTTGGAATCTTCCCTTTCTGGAATTACTGGATTAAAAACTTTGGTTTCAACATCATCTTCTGGTTCTTCCATGGTAATGTTGGAATTAAACTACGGAACAAATCTTGATTCTGCCACAAATGAAATTCGAGATAGATTGGACTTAGTAAAAGATTATCTTCCTGAAGATGCAACTTCACCAACAATTATTAAGATGGACCCTTCAATGCTTCCGATTATGTCTTTAACTTTAACAGGAAATAGAACTCCTGAAGAATTAAGACAATACGCAGAAGATGTAGTTCAACCTAGACTTGAACAAATTGACGGAATTGCATCTGCAAACATCAGTGGTGGACGAGAAAAAGCAATCGTAATTGAAATTCCTCGGGACAGACTTGAAGCATATTCTTTAACAATTACACAAATTGCACAAATGCTTGGAGCACAGAACCTTCAATCTTCTGGAGGGCAAATTACTCAAGGTGATATAAATTACACAATTAGTACATCAGGAAAATATTCTTCCCTTGATGATATTCGTAACACAGTAATTTCTTACAAAGCAACAGCCTCAGATGGAATGAGTATCCCTGAATTAAAAACAATTCGATTAAGAGATATTGCAAATGTTTACGAAGGATACAAACCAGAAAGTTCTCTTGCTTACAAAGACGGAATTCCTTGTGTAATTTTAAGTTTGCAAAAACAAAGTGGAAAAAACTCTGTTCAGTCTGCCGAAAAAGTACGAGAAGCCTTGCCAGAAATCTTAAAAGACTTACCAGAAGATGTTCAGTTAATAGAAACAATGAACACAACAGATATTATCGAAAATTCTATCGGACAAGTTGCAAGTTCTGCGGTACAAGGTGCAGTTTTAGCAGTTATCGTATTGTTCATTTTCTTGCGTAGTTTAAAAAGTACATTGATTATCGGACTTACAATTCCTATTTCATTGATTATCACTTTAGGAATTATGTATTTTACAGGAAACACTCTAAACTTGATGACACTAGCAGGACTTGCTCTTGGAGTTGGTATGCTTGTGGATAACTCAATTGTTATTTTGGAAAACATCTATAGTTACCGAGAACGCGGTGCAAAACCTTCTGTCGCAGCAGTTTTAGGTTCACAAGAAATGATTAGTGCAATTACATCAAGTACGCTAACTACAATTTGTGTTTTCTTACCTTTAGTTATGTTTTCTGGAAGTCTTGGAATGGTAGGACAAATCTTTTCAGGTTTAACATTTACAATCGTATTCTCTTTGATTTGTTCTTTGGCAGTTGCAATTATTCTTGTTCCAGTTCTTGCTTCAAAATATTTGAAATTGAATAATATCGCTGGACACAGAAAAGAAGGAACACTTGCAATTATCGATAATGCAATGACAAGATTTTTTCACGCAATGGATAATGGATATGCAAAAGCTGTACGAGCAGTTTTACATCACAAAGCATTGTTTATCATTTTTATTCTAGTGTTATTGATTGGTTCTTTTATGCTTATTCCAAAAGTTGGATTTGTATTTATGCCAGGAGAAGCATCTAACAATGTTTCTGTTCAAGTAGAAATGCCAAAAGGAACAAAACTTGAAGTAACAGACGAAGTTATCAGGCAAATGGAAGCAATCGCTTTACAAGAAATTAAAGGAATACAAACAACAACAGTTTCTACAGGAAGTTCTGGATTATTTGGCGGTTCAGGAACAAACTCTGCAACTTTAACAATTAAACTTTTTCCATTTTCTCAAAGACTAGAAGGTTACGATAGCGATGTAACTGCAAAAGAAAAACTTAGAAAGTACTTTTCACAATTTCCGGGAGCAAATTTTTCTTTTGGAAGTGGTGGAATGATGATTGGTGGAAACAATGTTGATATCGTTATCAAAAGTGATGATTTAGCTCTTGCTAAAAAAACTTCAGAAGAAATTATTAACATTTTGAAAACAAAAGCAAGTGAATATGTTACAGAACCAACAAGTGATATGGATGACGGACTTCCTCAAGTTGATATCATCGTTGACAGAGAAAGAATGTATAACCTTGGATTAAATATTTACTCAGTTAGTAATGAAATTAAAGCAAATATTAACGGAGTTACAGCAAGTAGATATCAAGATGGTGGTTCAGAAATTGATATTATCATCGGCTTAGATGAAGCAGACCGTTCAAAACTCACAGACCTTGAACAAATCTTTGTTACAAACTCAAGCGGACAAAGAATTCCACTTGCAAACTTTGCAACTTACAGAGAATCAACTTCGCCAGTTGCAATCAATCGTGAAAATCAAACTCGAATTATTCACGTAACAGCAAGTGCAAATCCAAAAATTTCAATTTCAGTTGTACAAGCAGAAGTTGAAAAAGTTATTAAAGAAAATCTTCCGTTAGATGAAAATGTTTCAATTTCTTACGAAGGAAGTAACAAAGAATTGATGGATGCCTTAAGTCAATTTGCTGTAATTATTTTGATGGCTGTTATTTTGGTTTTTGCAGTTATGGCAAGTCAGTTTGAATCTTTCAAAGACCCATTTATCGTTATTTTTACAATTCCGCTTTCAGTTATCGGTATTGTTGCAATTTATTTAGTAACAGGAATTCCATTCAGTGTAATCACAGCCGTTGGACTTTTGATTTTGGTTGGAATTATTGTAAACAACGGTATCGTTTTAGTTGACTACACAAACCTTTTAAGAAAACGAGGTCAAAACCTTGAAGACGCTTGTGTAAATGCCGCAAAAAACCGTTTACGACCAATTTTGATGACAACTTTAACAACTGTTCTTTCACTTGTTCCAATGGCATTCTTCCCTGGAGAAGGTTCCGAAATGGTTCAACCTATTGGACAAACAGTTTTTGGTGGATTAACTTTTGGTACGCTTATGACACTTTTCCTTATGCCTACTCTCTACTTCATTTTTAACAAAAGGGGCGAAAAGAAAAGATTGGCTGCAATCGAAAAATACGAAAAACGACAATAAGGTGAACAATATGAAACGAATGGAAATAATTTTTAGTCAATCAATAGATGAAGACTTTGTGCAAAAATGCGCAGAAAAAGATGTAGGAAAGTTTTTTACAAAAATTCCTGCTGTTTTAGGTCATGGATTTTCGGAACCAAAAATGGGAGATGGAATTTGGCCTCAACTTAACACAATGTACATAATTTTCTGTACCGAAGATGAAGAAAAAATCATTCTTTCGATACTAGAAGATTTAAGAAAGGAATACATCGGCGAAGGAATTGCTTGTTTTGTAAGCGATGCCGAAGTTAGGTAAGAATTATTAAAAATGAAAGGCTGTGTTTTTACGAAAAAATTTTGTAAGAACACAGCTTTTTTTATGTGGAAAAGTATAGGAAATAATTCTATTTCGCATTTTGAAAGATTTTCGATTTTACAAAATAGAAATTTTTATTGCGTAAAACAAAAAATATGATATATTTAGTATAGAATGAATACAAGGGGATAGCTAATGCCAGTTCTTTCAGTTTTTTATGGAATCATAATTAGAATGCAATCTGAACATGGGGGAAAACATCATGTTCCTCATATACATGTCATATGTGCTGATAAGGAATCTGTTTTCTCTCTTGATGGGAAACAATTAGAGGGTGAAATTCCCACAAATAAAAGGAAATTAGTTGAAGCTTGGATAGAAATTCATAAAGAAGATTTGGAAGCAAACTGGAAACTACTTGATGAAGGTGAACAATCTTTTAGAATTGAACCATTGAAATAGGAGAATAAAAATATGCTTAGACCAACTGTAATAAAAGCAACTCCATCAAATAATTATATTCTTTTTCTTGAATTTGATAATGGCGAAGAAAAACAATTTGATGTAAAACCATATATAAAAGGTTCATGGTTCGGAAAATTAAGTGATATATCATATTTCAAATCTGTAAAAACAAATGGATTTAATGTAGAGTGGCCAGAAGGTCAAGATATTTGCCCTGATGACTTATATTTTAATTCTTTATAATAATTTCTGAGAATCAATTATAGGTAAAGGCTACATAATTTATTTTATATAGCCTTTTAGATTTTTCTTAGTCTTATGGTAGTTTTACTCCAGTACCTTCAAAAGCAGTTGGAGCAATATATTTTACACTATCTGGAATTGTTACATTGGTTAAATTCGTACAGTCATAAAAAGCATAAGACTCAATGCGTTTTACACTATTTGGTATGGTTACAGTAGTTAAATTTGCACAACAAGCAAAAGCTTCTCTACCTATTTCTGTTACACCATCTGGAATGGTTATACTAGTTAAACTTGAACAATGAGAAAATGCAACTCTGCCAATTTTTGTTACACTGCCCGGGATATTTACACTTGTCAAACTTGTACAACCTCCAAAACCATTAATTTCTGTTATACTATCTGGTATGGTTACAGTTGTTAAACTTGTACAGTCTCTAAAAGCCAATTCTCCAATTTTAGTTACACTATCTGGTATTGTTACACTTGTTAAACTTCTACAATCTCCAAAAGCATAGTCACATATTTCTATGACAGTGTTTGGAATAGTTATACTTTTAAAATATTCAAAACGAAAAGCTTTCTTCCCTATACATGTTACAGGATGTTTGTTAATACATTTTGGAATAACTACGGAAAGAATATCTTCTTTATTACTAAATCCAGTAATTACAATCCCCTCTCTATTAGGATCATAATAATAATCAAAATATTCTGCAGGTGTTTCTTTTGTACAACCCATAAAAACAACTAGCAATAATAATATTGCTACCAAACTAAATTTCTTCATTTCTTCAATTCTCCTTAAAAAGTTAATTTTGAACAAAAGTCCCTCATTAACCAAGACAAATGTCAATTATATTTTATCTAGCAAAAAGACTTTTGTCAAATTAAAAAGCAAATAATGGACAAATGTACTAATCTTGTTTTATGAGCTTTTGGGAAAATGTAGAATTTTTATTGGAACAAAAAAATATTCTTAAAAAAGAATTAACTTTGGAATTAGGTATTAGCGAAAGTACTTTTAGTAAAGGCAAACAACGCAATAGTATTCCCGCTGCAGATACAGCTTTGAAAATATCAAAATTTTTAGGTGTTTCATTGGAATCTCTATTAGATATTGAACCAATAAATCTACAGACAATAAGTTACTCAAAAGAATCATTACAAATTGCCCACGAATATTCAAAACTATCTGAACGAGATAAAAAAATCATCAGCACATTATTAAAAGAAATGAAATCATAAAAAACTTTCAAACCTCACTGTTATTACCTATTTAAGCCTTATTATTCTAGTATAGAAAAGAAATTTATTATAAGGAAGAGTTGTACAGACAAGTTTAAAAACAGGAATTCTAATTATTTATAATGAAAGACCATAAAGATTTATTGTCAAGGATATTCATAATATAAAAAACGGACGGTCAAAAATTTTAAAACCGCACACTACAAAGGAAGTACATAGAACCTTGATAATTTACCTATAACACAATCACAAAAAAAAAAGAGAGCACTCCACAGCATGAGGGGCTCTCCTTTTGTAAATGGTTTTTGTATAGCGGATTTTACCTTATTGCAATAATTATTCTAAAGGAATTTCCGGATGCTGAACGGTCAATGTCATATCCTTTTGTGAAAGATAAAACATGTAAAGCACAACGGGTTCTTTGCCATTGTTTTCGCCATGATGGATTGCATCCACCATTTCTACCACAACTTCACCCGGACGTAAAATTTTGGTCTTTCCGTCTTGTGAATTGATGGTCAGTTCGCCCTGCACTAATACACCGTGATTCATGGCCACATGATGATGCCATCCCAATTTCTCTCCTGGTGGAATGATATATTTTACTGCCACCAATTCTGGTTTTCCTTGTGGATAGTCTGGCAAATCCACCTCATTCCAACTTTGACTAGTGCGTAGCAATTCAATGCTTTGCACTTCGCCATTTGCATCATCACTGTTACTGCAACCGATAAAGCAGATGGCACAGAGTATAAGGCCACTCATAAGCCATTTTGTTAACTTATTCATATTCCGATTTTATCAATGATTTATACTTTTGTCATTACAATACTTGCTTGAATGAATTAGAAAACTTGAAATTGTTTATCTCGTTGTAGGTACCATACACTGAATCTACATTCTGTAAGCATTTAAATTCCACATTATATATTACGGCTAAAAAATTTCTTGCAATGGGCTTGTCTATCGAACAAGTTGCTCAAGGAACAGGTCTTACTGTAGACGAAGTAAAATTCCTAGCAAAATAATTTGTGAAAAAATATTTTCAATATTTACATATTTCTTATTCAACAATTTTCAACCCCTTACTCATTTTTGTTACGCATTTAGATTTTTACAAAACTATGTGAAAAATGAAAACTTGTTTATAAATAAATAGTTCAAAACTGCGTAACCTAAAATTGACACAAGATAGCATTGAGTGACCAACGGGAGCGAACCGCTATCTTCGGGGCAATTTTAGGTGAGAGCAGTTTTGGAAAATTTATTAAATACAAAACTTCTCATCATTTTTCTTCATACATTGCTAAAAAACCTTAAATGATGTAACATAAACCCATGATTTACAACACAATTTTAGACGCAATCGGAAATACGCCTTTAATCAAACTAAATAGAATGACAGACGAAAATTCTGCACAAATCCTTGTAAAATTTGAAGGCTTGAATGTAGGCGGTTCAATTAAAACTCGTACAGCCTACAATATGATTTTAGATGCAGAAAAAAAAGGAATCATCAATAAAGATACTATCATTGTAGAACCAACAAGTGGAAATCAAGGAATTGGTCTTGCACTCGTAGGTGCTGTTCGCGGATATAAAACAATTATCATTATGCCAGATTCAGTAAGTGAAGAACGCAGAAAACTCGTAAAACATTACGGAGCAGAAGTAAAACTCATTCACGATTCAGGTGATATTGGCGAATGTATCAAAGATTGTGTAAACACCGCTATCAAAATGGCACACGAAAATCCAAATGTTTTTGTGCCACAACAATTTGAAAATCCAGCAAACAACGAAATTCAACGAAATCAAACTGCTAAAGAAATTCTTGCTCAAGTTGAAGGTCCAATTCATGGCTTTTGTTCTGGAATTGGAACAGGTGGAACAATTTCTGGAATTGGCGAGACTCTAAAAGAAGCAAACCCAGATATCACAATTTGGGCAGTTGAACCACAGAATGCCGCAATCTTAGCCGGTGGAA
>JAXJWW010000010.1:0-1749 GCA_036307825.1 Treponemataceae bacterium
ATTTATGATAAACAAAGATTAGCAGAACGCCTTTTTGAAGAACTTGGTGAAAAATTCAATATTTCTGCAAAAGAAATTGAAGATGCAGTTGATGCAGGTTGGGCAGAACAAGCAAAATTCCGCCGTGAAACTCAAATTCAAGGTGAAGAAGCACTTGAACACATAATTCGTTGCGGTGGAAACGGTATCGTTCTTGCTGGTCGTCCATATCACTTGGACCCAGAAATCAACCATGGTATTCCAGAATTGATTGCTGGTTTAGGATTGGCTGTATTTACAGAAGATAGTGTTGCTCATCTTGGTTCTATTGAAAGACCTTTGCGAATTGTAGACCAGTGGACTTATCACAACAGACTTTATCGAGCAGGTGCTTTCGTTTCAGAAATGCCTAATCTTGAATTAGTTCAGCTTACAAGTTTTGGTTGTGGATTGGATGCAGTTACAGCAGACCAAGTTGAAGAAATTCTTGGTTCAAAAAGCCGAATGTATACTCTTATCAAAATTGATGAAGGGTCAAACTTAGGTGCAGTTCGTATCCGTATTCGTTCTTTGATTGCAGCGGTAAGAGAAAGAAATCGCCATAAGCGAGAAGTTGTAAAAAAATCAGCAGCTTTCCCAAGACAAGTGTTTACAAAAGAGATGAAATATTCTCATACAATTATTGCTCCTCAAATGTCTCCAATTCACTTTAGACTTTTGCAACGCGCCTTCCAATGTTCTGGATATAATTTTGTAATCTTGCCAGAAGTTGATACATTGGCTGTTGAAACTGGATTGCAATTTGTAAACAATGATGCTTGTTATCCTTCAATTTTGGTTGCAGGACAAATGATTGCTGCTTTGAAATCAGGTAAGTACGATTTAGACCATGTAAGTTTGCTTATTACACAAACTGGTGGTGGATGTCGTGCTACAAACTATATCGGATTTATCCGTAGAGCTTTAACTGATGCAGGTTGGGGACACATTCCTGTAATTTCTTTAAGTGCACAGGGTTTTGAAAATAACCCAGGATTTAAAATCACACTTCCTTTGGCAGATAGAGCAATTAAAGCAGTTATGCTTGGGGACCTTTTAATGCGCGTTCTTTACAGAGTTCGTCCTTATGAAGCAACTCCAGGTTCTGCAAATGCTTTATACGAAAAATGGAATGGAAGAATTTTACAAAAAATGCCACACTTAAATACTTTTACTTACCACAAATTAATTCGTGGAATTGTAAGAGATTTTGATAGTTTGCCACTTCTTCCAATTAAAAAACCTCGTGTTGGTGTTGTAGGTGAAATTCTTGTAAAATTCCATCCAACAGCAAATAACGATATTTTTGGAACTATCGAACGAGAAGGGGCTGAATGTGTAGTTCCAGATTTGGCAGACTTCTTCTTCTATTCATTCTCAACTGGAATTTTCCGTCATGAACAACTTGCTTTCCCTAAAAAAACAAAGGACAATGCAAAAATGCTTGTTTGGGGCTTGGAACTTTTCAGAAATTATATGAAAAAACAACTTAAGAAGAGCCGTAGATTTGATCCACCATCATCAATTTATGATTTGATGAAAGGTGTTGACGATATTGTTCAACTTGGAAATATCACAGGTGAAGGTTGGTTCTTAACAGCTGAAATGGTAGAACTTATTAACGAAGGTGTTCCTTCAATTGCTTGTGTTCAGCCATTTGCTTGTTTGCCAAACCATGTAACTGGAAAAGGTATGATAAAGAACTTCGTCGCCGATTCCCAGAAGCAAATA
>JAXJWW010000011.1:0-9523 GCA_036307825.1 Treponemataceae bacterium
ACATTGCAGAAGTTAGTACATTGTAAATATTAAAACTTCCTGTAAAATTGATAAAAAAGTGATTTTCATTTGTAGTAAAATCTTCTTTTGTATCGATAAGAAGGTTGCATGTACAACTATTTTTTGTTGAATTTACATCCACTGCCTGAATTAATCCTGCAAATGATTTTGCGTTTTCAAAAATATCAACTTGGTTATTGTTTTCGCCTTTATTTCCTGCACAACCAACTGCCGAAAATCCGAAAACTTTGCAATTTGTTGCTTGTGCAAAATATGGACTGCTTGGGTCTTCTGCATTTACAAGTCCGAAAGGTGAAAATTCAACTTTGCCAGAAATCAATTCTTTTGTGTGATTAAATTTATCTAAAGCTCTAAAAAGATTTGCTTTGTCAGATTTGTATTGTTCGTGAGTTCCATGAAATTCCAAATGTTCGTGGGTAACATTCATCATGGCAACGGCGTCAAAAGCGACATTTCCAAGACGATTTGTTTTTACAGAAAGCCCGTGAGAAGAAGATTCTACAACTGCGTATTCACATCCATTTTCTAACATTTGATAAAGTTTTTCTTGAATAATTGGGGATTCTGGAGTTGTTTGATGTTCAGGATTATCGATGGCTTCATCTCCAAGTGAATATTGAACTGTAGAAATAAATCCTGCTTTTTTTCCGATTAAGCGTAAAAGTTGCCAAGTGAAAAATACTGTAGAACTTTTTCCTTCTGTTCCTGTAATTCCGATAATTCCCATTTTTGAAGATGGATTATCAAAAAATTCATCAGAAATTGGTGACATTGCAAATCGAGAATCTTTTACTTGAATGAAAACAACTTGTTTTTGTTCTGCAACTAATTTTGCATCTTCAGGAAGTTCATCTTGATAAATAATAGCAACTGCCCCAAGTTCGATTGCTTTACAAATAAACTTGTTCCCGTGTACATGAGTACCAGGAAGTGCAAAAAACAAAGAACCCTCTTTTACTTGTCGAGTGTCAAAAACCAAAGATGATATTTTTATATCTGTATCAACTTTTCCTTCTATTTTAATGTAATCAATTTTTGAAAGTAACTGTGTTAATATTTTATCCATAATATACGATTTTATACTTAATTACATATCCATTCAAGTAGTATTTAAATTGTAAGTGATTTTATAGAAAGGGAGTTAGGATGAAATTTGCTCTTGCAAAAGTAGTAAAGTGAGTGTATATTAAAGGAAAGGAAACGCCTAAAATTCTTTGGTCGTCTCCACTGATTGCTTTTAAAAAGCTGCCACGAAAACGGTCAATTATTTAAGTGGCGGCTTTTATTTTCTCTTTTACACTTTTAAGTAAGAGAGCACTGCAAATATCGCACTTACAATCGTAGCAATTCCTACTACAATCGTAAAAATCAAATAAATGACTTTTGCTTTCAATTTGCATAGCCTCCCTAATCAATTATTTCTAGCAAAACTAGATTTGAGTTTGGGAGACGCCGCCTAAATCTTAGGCATTTCCAATAAGATTATTATATAAAAGTATTATACATTTGTAAAGTAAAATAATTATCAATTTCATTCTTATAAATATCGTTTGTAATATGGACAGTAATTGCTTGTACTGATATACTGTGTATAATTGAAATAAAATAAAGGAATTATTATGAGTGATTTAGTTTTGCTAGGTGATGAAGCCTTAGCGTTAGGTGCTTTACATGCTGGTCTTTCTGCAGGATATGGTTACCCAGGAACTCCTTCCACAGAAATAATGGAATATTTAATCGAAAATTACAAAAACAATAACGGTCCATTAGCACAATGGTGTTCAAACGAAAAAACTGCTTACGAAGCTGCTTTAGGTGCTTCTTTTGCAGGAAAGCGTTCTATTATCACAATGAAACATGTAGGACTTAATGTTGCCGCAGACCCATTTATGAACTCATCTTTGCTTGGAATCAAAGGTGGTTTGATTATCGTTGTTGCAGATGATCCAAGTATGCATTCAAGTCAAGGAGAACAAGATTCAAGATTCTATGCTGATTATGCAATGATTCCTTGTTTTGAACCTACAACTCAACAAGAAGCTTACGAAATGGTTTTTGAAGCCTTTGAAGTTTCAGAAAAATATCATGTGCCTGTAATGATGAGAATGGTAACTCGTCTTGCTCACAGTCGCGCAGTTGTTCATCCAATTGCAAAAGAAAAATTTATTCCAGAAAACAAAACTTCTAAAGCAAACGGAAATGATTGGATGCTTTTACCAGCATTGGCTCGTAGAAATTACGATAAAATGCTTGCAAAACAAGTTGATTTAACTTATTGGTCAGATAATTGCCAATGGAATAAATTAGAACTTAATCCAAAAAGAACTGATATTGCAATTATCACAAGTGGTTTAGGTCGTAACTATTATCTTGAAAACTTAGAAGATTATAAAACTTTATGTGAAGCAAGATTTGAAGGAAAAGGTTTACCTTCAACACTTCACATTGGAACTTTGCCACTTCCTACAGAATCAATAAAAAAACTTGCTAAAAATGTAGAACAAATCCTTATTATTGAAGAAGGAATGCCTTTTGTTGAAAAACAACTTAGAAGTGTTCTTCCTCAAAATGTAAAAGTTATTGGTAAGTTTTCTGGTGAACTTCCTCGTGCAGGAGAATTAAACCCTGATAATGTTCGTTCTGCACTTGGACTTCCACAAATTAAATCTGTTGCAACTGAATATTTAGGAAAAAATTCACCATTAAGCCAAATGTGCGAAAATCTTGCAGGTCGTCCACCACAGCTTTGCAAAGGATGTCCTCACGCAGATTCTTACACAGCAATCAATCTTGCTGTTAAATCTATGGCAGAAAAAGATGGTGAAGAAAATGTTGCTGTAATGGCTGATATTGGATGCTACGCTTTAGGTGCAGTTCCTCCATATAAAGCAGTTGAATCAATCGTTTGTATGGGTGCTTCTATCGGTATGGCTAGAGGAGCCGCTTTAGCTGGAATCAAAAATGCTATCGGTGTAATTGGAGATTCAACTTTCCTTCACTCTGGAATGACAAACCTTGTAGATGCAATTTCTTCAAAATCACCTATTACTGCAATTATTTTGGATAACTCAATCGTAGCAATGACAGGTTGCCAACAAACAATTCTTCCTTCAAGTAAATTAGAAAGTCTTTTACTTGGACTTGGAGTTGAAAAAGAACACTTGAGAGTTTTAGCAACAAATCCAAATACTCACGAAGAAAATGCTAGAATTATCGAAGAAGAATGTAATTACAGAGGTGTTTCTGTTATCGTTATGGTTCGCGAATGTCTTGAAGCTTTTAGATTAAGAACAAAGGCTGAAAAACTTGCTCAAATGAAAAAGGAAAACTAATTATGAAATACGATATTTTATTAGCAGGTGTTGGTGGACAAGGTGTTTTGTCTATTGCTGCCGTAATTGCTTCAGCCGCCATGAAAGACGGTTTATATGTTAGACAAAGTGAAGTTCACGGAATGAGTCAGAGAGGTGGTGGAGTTCAAGCTCACTTGCGTCTTTCTGATAGTCCAATTTCTAGTGACTTAATTCCATCAGGAAAAGCAGATATGATTCTTTCAATGGAACCTCTTGAAAGTTTACGCTATTTACAATGGTTAAGTGTAGATGGAGTTTTGATTACTGACGCAAAACCTTTTGTAAATATTCCTAACTATCCTGAAGTTGAAAAATTATACGAAGCAATTAAGGTGCTTCCAAAATCAAAAATTGTAGAAGCAGAAACTTTAGCAAAAGAAGCAGGAAATTCAAAAGCTGAAAATATGGTTTTAGTTGGAGCCGCTTTAGATTTTATTCCTGTAAAAAAAGATACGATTATCAATTCTGTAAAAGAAAGATTTGCTTCTAAAGACCCAAAACTTGTAGAAATCAACTGTACTGCTATCGAACTTGGTAGCAAGGCAAAATAAGGGAAAATTTTATGGAAATACCATTTTGGGATAAATCAGTTGAAACTATCGATAGAAGTGATTTGGAAAAACTTCAACTTGCAGGATTAAAACGCCAAGTTGAAAATGCTCTAAAAACTTCTTTCTATAAAGATAAACTTTTGAAAGAAGGAATTATCGGTGGTTCATCAATTCGAACACTTGACGATATTCGAAAATTGCCATTTACAACAAAGACTGATTTGCGTGAAGCTTATCCTTTTGGACTTATGGCTGTTGGGCAAGAAGATGTTGTAAGAATTCACGCTTCAAGTGGAACAACGGGAACTCCTACAATTATCTATCAAACTCAAAAAGATGTTTCAATGGCAGCGGATACAATGGCTCGTTCTTTGGTTGCTGCAGGTTGTACAAAAAATGATATTTGTCAAAATATGATGACCTACGGACTTTTTACAGGTGGAATGTGTTTTCATTACGGGGCAGAAAGACTTGGAATGACTGTTATTCCTACAAGTTCCGGAAATACAATTCGTCAAATTAAGTTTATGCACGATTTTGGCACAACTGTAACACATGCAACTCCAAGTTATTTGTTACATCTTCATCAAGCTATTGAAGAATCAGAATATAATAGAAAAGATTTTAAATGGCGATTAGCAGTAACAGGTGCAGAACCTCATTCAGAAGAATTGCGTTGTAAAATTCAAGATAAATTAGGAATTGAAGTTTATAACTGTTACGGGATGAGTGAATTGAATGGACCAGGTGTTGCCTTTGAATGTATTTTTAGAAAAGGAATGCATATCTGGGAAGACCGTTACATAATCGAAATTATCGACCCTGTAACTTTAGAACCTGTTCCAGAAGGTGAAGTTGGTGAACTTGTTGTTACAATTTTGCATCGTGACGCAATGCCTCTTTTACGCTACAGAACTCGAGATTTAACTCGTATTATTCCAGAACCATGTGCTTGTGGAAGAACTCATCGTCGTTTGGCTCGTTTTACAGGTCGTTCAGACGATATGTTGATTATCAACGGTGTAAATGTTTTCCCAAGTCAAATTGAAGAAGTATTGCTCAAAGTAAACGGAGTTGGTGCAAACTACTTAATCGTTGTTGAAAAACAAGGTGATTTGGATAAACTTATTGTTCAAACTGAAGTTACTCCAGAAATCTTTACAGATGATGCTCGTCCTCTTAACGCATTAAAAGAAAAACTAAAAGCTGAAATGTCAGCCTTGATAACAATAAATCCAGTTATCGAACTTAAAGAAAGTGGTTCAATGCCAGTTGCTGAAGGAAAAGCAAAACGAGTTGACGACCGCCGTCCAAAAGATTTTTAATTTAAGGAAATATTTTAAATGAAAAAAATTGTCTGCTTTGGTGAAATTATGATGAGATTAAATCCTCAAAACAAAGAAAGATTTATCCAAGCAGACAATTTTGCCGTTTCTTATTCCGGGGCTGAAGCAAATGTTTGTGCCAGTCTTGCAAACTTTTATGATTCTGAAACAGCTGGTTTAGAAAGTTTTTTAGAATCAAAAAAAATTGAATTTAAAAATGAACAATTTCAAATTTGTTTTGTTTCAAAACTTCCACAAAATGAAATTGGAAAATCGGCATTAAAAACTTTACGCGCTCAAAATATCAATTCTGATTTTATTGAATTTGGTGGCAATCGTCTTGGAATTTATTTTTTGGAAGAAGGTTATAGTCAGCGACCTTCCAAAGTAATTTACGATAGACAAAATTCTTCTTTTGCAGAATCTTCAATTTCAGATTATGACTGGGATAAAATTTTTGAAGATTGTACTTGGTTTCATTTTTCAGGAATAACTCCGGCTTTATCTGATAATCTTGCAGAAATTTGTAAAATTGCTTGTAAAAAAGCAAAAGAAAAAAATATCACAGTAAGTTGTGATTTAAATTATCGCAATAAACTTTGGTCAACAAAAAAAGCTGGTGAAGTAATGAGTCAACTTTTTGAATTTGTTGATATTTGTATCGCCAACGAAGAAGATGTACAAAAAGTTTTTGGATTTGAAGGAACTTACGACCAACTATCTAAAAAAATAATTGAAAAATTTTCTTGCAAATTAGTTGCCTTCACTTTACGAAAATCAATAAATGCAAATCAAAATAATTGGTCATCAGTTTTATTTTCTCAATCAGAAAAAATTGAATCAAGCAAATATGAAATTCAAGTTTTGGATAGAGTTGGGGCAGGTGATAGTTTTTCTGGTGCTTTGATTTATGCATTACAAAATGGATTTTCAAAATCAGATGCTTTGGAATTTGCAACTGCCGCTTCCTGCTTAAAACATTCAATTATCGGCGACTTTAATCAAGTAAATCTCAACGAAGTATTATCACTTATGAAAGGAAACGCAAACGGTCGTATCCAACGATAAGGTTAAGATAAAAAATGATTCAAGTTGAAAACAAAATAAAAAATCTTCCTAAAAAAAAGAAAATTTCGTTATTTGTTTTTGTTACTTTTTGTTTTTTGTTCATTGTTTTTTTATGTTTTTTATCAGAAACTGTTGAAGATTTATCAAAAAGAAGATTAATAATTTTAATTTCTTGTGTTCCATTCATTGTTTTTTTCATTGTAGACTTTATTTTAATGATTCTTCCTGATAAAGAATTGATTGTGTCTAAAATAAAGCCTTTGTATTTTTATCTTGAAGATTATGGATATAGCTATTCTGAATTTTATAATAATAAAAAATCTAAAACCTTAGAAATATATTATACAAATCCGACATTACTTGATATTTGTTTTGTTGCATCATTGAAAGATAAATGTCATTGGCCATATATTCTTTCAAGTGATAAAAAATCTTACATTGGTATTGATGCAATTTATAAAGCGTTAAAAAATCAAAATAAAATTGAAGATGAAATTACAGTGAGAGAAATATTAGAATTTATTATTAGTGCGTTGCAAGAAGATAAAATTCATGTTGAACAAATTATTTCTTTAATTCATCAATATAATATTATGGGAATAAATCCTTTTGGTGAAAATGAAACTTCCTATTTTTAATATATAAAGAAAATGTTATAATGCCGATATGAAAAATTCTGTTTATTCAATGTTTGTAATTTTTGCTGGAGTTCTTTGGGGTATTATCAGTATCTTTTTAAAAGGACTTTATTCTGCTGGATTTTCTGCTTTGCAAGTTATGTTTTTTCGCGGATTTATTTCCAGCGTATTTATGGCAATTTTTTTGTTTGTAAAAGATAAATCCTTATTGAAATTTAAACTAAAAGATATTTGGCTTTTTTTAGGAACTGGGGTAATCAGTTTAACATTTTTTTCTTTATGTTACTTTTACACGATTTTAGAAAGTGGTGCTTCTGTTGCTGTAATTCTTTTATACACTTCACCAATTTTTGTTTTAATAATGTCTGTTTTATTTTTCAAAGAAAAAATTACATTGATTAAAATTCTTGCTTTGTGCTTAACTTTTTGTGGATGTATTTTAGTTAGTGGAGTTGGTTCCTCTTCTGGATTAAGTGCTAAAGGATTTTTTATCGGATTGTGCGCAGGAATTGGTTACGCCCTATATTCAATTTTTAGTAGACTTGCCTTAAAAAAATATGATTATTTAACAGTTACATTTTACACATTTTTATTTTCTGCAATTAGTATAATTCCATTCTGTTCGATTTTTGAAATTCCAAGTTTACTGACTTGTAAAACAATTTTACTTTCTTGTGGAATTGCTCTTTTGTGTACAGTTTTACCTTACATTTTTTATACAATCGGTTTAAGTGGAATGGAAACAGGCAAAGCCGCCATCTTAGTTACAGTAGAACCGTTAGTTGCAACAATCATCGGTTTTGTACTTTGGAAAGAAAATTTTTCTGTAGTAAAGATGATTGGAATAATTGGGATATTAGGTTCTGTATTTTTGTTAAGTAGGGAAGATTAAGTAAAATATTTTTTTCTCTACGGAGCGTTTATTGTTTTAAGTTTTTAGTCAATGTATAATTTCAATTATGGATAACGCAAAAATTGGAAAATTGATTTTCAACTTACGAAAAAATGCAAAACTTACGCAAAATCAACTTGCTGAAAAATTAAATATTAGTGATAAAGCAATTTCAAAATGGGAACGAGGTTTAGGTTGCCCCGATATTTCTTTATTGCCAGAACTTGCAAACATCTTTGAAATCGATTTAGAATCTTTGTTAAAAGGTGAACTTGAAAATCGTGATGTTCTTGGAGGAAATATGAAAAAATTAAAATTCTTTGTATGTCCAAATTGTAAAAATGTAGTTACTTCAATGTCAGAAACAAACATAACTTGTTGTGGAAAAAAATTAAAATCTTTAGAAGTTCAAAAATCTACAGAAAATCATCAATTAAAAATTGAGAAAATCGAAAACGAACTTTTTATCACAACTAATCATCCAATGGAAAGAGAACATTACATTTCTTTTGTGGCGTTATTAAGTTGCGATTCTCTTGTCTTAAAAAAATTATATCCTGAGTGGGATTTACAAATACGCCTTCCAATTCTTCCCTACGGAAAACTTTTTTATTTTTGCACACAAGACGGTTTGTTTTGGCATAATGTGTAAAAAATATTAAAATTTGGTGAAAAGGTTTAAAAGTGTTAGTTTTTTCTTCTGCCCTATATAAAATATTTCTCCAAAAATCTCCAAAGTGGGTGTATAATATAAGAAATACAAATTTATAAACAACTTTTTTTGGGGGAGATTTTTACATGAAAGAAAACTACAAACCACTTTTTACACCATGGAAGATTGGAAATGTTGAAATTAAAAACCGTATCGTTATGACTTCTATGGGTGGAACTTCTATCTTTGGATGGCTTGAACCAAATCACTTTGATAAGGAAGCCGCTAACTTTCTTTTGGAACGAGCAAAAAATAATGTTGGATTGATTTTACCTGGTATTGCACCACTTCGAGATACTCTTGGTGGAAAATGGCTTTATCAAGGAAAAGGCAAATTCAAACAACTTAAAAAATTTATGGACGAATACCATAAAACTGGAGCAAAACTTTTTATCCAGTTGACTGCTGGTTTTGGTCGAAGTCTTGCTATGAACGACATCATGGTTAAAGGCGCAAAAAATAAGGCTTTGGGCTTTGTGTTAAAACCAATTTTGAATGTTGACCATTTGAACGCAAGTTGTAGTGCCACTCCAAACCGTTGGGACGAAGAAATCATTTCTAAAGAACTTACAAAAAAAGAAATCAAAAAAATGGTTGATGCTTTTGCTAAAACTGCAAAACTTTGTATGGACGCTGGTGTTGACGGTGTTGAAGTTCACGCTGTTCACGAAGGTTACCTACTCGACCAATTTACAATGAAATATACAAATCATCGTACAGACGAATACGGTGGAAGTTTTGAAAATCGTTATCGCTTCCCTGTGGAAATTGTTCAAGCAATTAAAGCTGCTTGTGGTAAAGATTTCCCAGTTTCTCTACGCTATTCAGTTGTTTCAAAAACTAAGGGATACGGAAAAGGCGCTCTTCCAGGCGAAGATTATGTGGAAGCTGGTCGTGATATGGCAGAAAGTGAAAAGGCTGCAAAATATCTTCAAGACGCTGGCTACGATATGCTTAACTGTG
>JAXJWW010000012.1:0-25203 GCA_036307825.1 Treponemataceae bacterium
AAGTGCTTGTGAATTCATTAATTCTGTTGTTGCATCTTTAATTTCTTCAACTGCGTCAATATCTGCATCATTTGTGTTTTCTGTTAATGAAGAAATTGAAGCTAAGAAGTTTTTACCTTTTTCTGTGTTTGCTTCGAACCAGATAGTGTCATCATCCATCCAAGAAGCAACATCACCTGCTGGATTTGCAACATCAATTCCAAAAAGTGAACAGAAACAAGTTGGAGCCATTGTGTTACAACTTAATGTAACGATAGTTCCGTGTTCTCTTCGATTTTTGTAAAATGTATCAACTGGGTCAACAAGGAAAACTCTATCAAGAATTTCAAAACTCTTTGCATCACAAGCTTTTACACCAAACACAACAAAGTCTTTTGTTTCTGAACGAGTGTCGATAACATCGATATTTTTTCCTTCCATCTTAAATTCAACGATGTTTTCTGTTTGTGGAAAGAAAAAGTCTTTTGCACTTCGATTTGTGTTTAATGCAGAACTTAGAGAATATCCTTCTTGCCATTTTTTATATTCTGCTTCGCCTTTGTCTGTATCAACTGGAAGATATAATTCTTGATTTCCGTTGATAAGGGCAAATAAATCATTTAATTTTGATAAAGGAAGTTTTACCATTAGTTTATTCCTCCTTGAGAAGCATCTCTTTCGTAAACGATAGAAGGTTCAACATCATCAGTTTTGTAAGTGTTAAGAGGAGCACGACTTTCTGTGTCTTCCCCTGCTTGATATTCACCGTAGATTTCGTCCACATCCTTGATGTATTTTCTGTTAAGAAGATACAATGGAATATTTTGAGGACAAACTCGTGAACATTCGCCACAGTCTGTACAACGACCAGCAACATGGAATGCTCTGATGATATGGAACATTTTTTCTTCAAAAGAATCTGCTGCAGCTTTTTGTGAAACTCCAGATTTTGGATTATCGAAAACACATTGTTCACAAGTACAAGCTGGACAAACATTTCTACAAGCATTACATCTGATACATTTTGAAAGTTCGTTTTGCCAGAAAGCAAATCTTTCATCAGCTGTCATTGCTTCAAGTTTTGCAATCATTTCAAATCTTTCTTTGTTGAATGCTTCTTTATCTTCTAAAGATTCTTCTTTTTTTGCAGAAATTTTTCCGTCTGTGTCCATGATTTCATCATAAACAACATGGATTTTTCCTTTTTGTGCTTCACCATTTGATGGAACTGCAACGATATAAACATTATCTCTGTTTACTCTGTGTTCTTTTACAAGTTGATTAAAACTGTAAGTATCGTTTGCTTTTAAGAAGGCTAAGATTTTTCCTTCTTTTTTTGTTTCTTTAATGAGATATTTTGAAACAGTTGCAACGCTGTAATCATCGTAAATAAAGTCTTTATCAAGTTCTTCAACTGAAGTAAAAACTCTTGGAGTTTGGTCGTCTTCAAATAAACCTTTTTCCCAACCGATTACGCGATTTACAGTTCCGTTTGACAAAAGTTCTTTTGCTCTAGCAAGAACTGCGTCTGTAACTGTTTGATTAATTAATTCTTGCATCTTAAGTCCTCCAATCTTTTATTTGGACCAAGGGAAGTGATTGTTTCAACAAATTCATTCATTGTTTTTGCAAATTTAGCACCTTCAGCAGCAGAAACCCATTCTACACGAGTTCTTCCTTTTTCAATTCCCATAAAACTAAGTGTTGAGAAAAGCAAAGTCATTCTTCGGCGTGCAAAGTAATTTCCACTTGTGTAGTGACAGTCTCCTGGGTGGCATCCACACATAATTACACCGTCAGCACCTCTTTGGAATGCTCGTAAAATGAACATAGGATTTACACGGCAAGAACATGGAACTCTGATGATTTTTACATCAGCTGGGTAGTTCAAGCGGTTTGTTCCTGCAAGGTCAGCACCTGCATAAGAACACCAGTTACAACAAAATGCTACGATTTTTGGTTTAAATTCTGTATTTACTGACATATTGCATCAACCTCCGCCATAATTTGTTTTGTAGAGAATCCGTTAAGATCCATAGCTCCAGAAGGACAAGCAACTGTACAAGCTCCACAACCTTGACAAACAGCTGGGTTTACATTTGCCACATGACGAATCATAGAACCGTCTTTTCTTCGGCTAAAGTCTGTATCTGAATAAGTGATAGCTCCGTAAGGACAAACTTTTTCACAAGCTTGACATCCGTTACACATCATTGGATCTGATTGTGCAACACAAGGATTTCCTTTGAGAGAATCTTTTACTAAAAGTCCAATAACTTTTCCAGCAGCAGCACCTGCTTGAGCAACTGTTTCTGGAATATCTTTTGGACCTTGACAAGTTCCTGACAAGAAAACACCAGCTGTAGGACTTTCTACTGGACGAAGTTTTGGGTGAGCTTCTGTAAAGAAGTCGTTTGTATCCATACTTGCTGTAAGCATTGTAGCAAGTGGACGAGCTGTTTTATCTGGTTCGATAGCAGCTGCTAAAACAACCATATCAGCATCAATTTTGATTTGTTTGTTATCGATTAAGTCTGAACCGTAAACTTCAAGTTTTCCGTCTGCTCTAGGTACAACTTTTCCTACCATACCTTTTACATAGTGAACACCGTATTGTTCAACTGCACGGCGATAGAATTCGTCAAAGTTTTTACCAGGAGTACGAACATCAATGTAGAATACATAAACATCAGTATCTGGGTATTTTTCGCGACAAAGCATTGCGTGTTTTGCTGTATACATACAACAGATTTTTGAACAATATTCTTTTCCGCCTTTGCAACCATTTCCGTCTTCGCGGCTTCCAACACATTGTACAAAAACTAAAGTATGAGGATGTTTTCCGTCAGATGGACGAAGCAATGTTCCGTTTGTAGGACCTGCAGCGTTCATCAATCGTTCAAATTCAAGTGAAGTTACAACATCTTTGCTTTGTGTGTATGCAAATTCGTCATATTTTTCAACATTGATAGGATTAAATCCTGTTGCTACAACGATTGCACCATATTTTTCTTCAAGATAAGTATCTTGTTGTTTGTAATCGATAGCACCTGCTCCACAAACTTTTGAACAAACACCACATTTTCCTGTTTTTAACATCATACAAGAATTTGGGTCGATTGTTGCAACCTTTGGAACAGCTTGTGCAAAAGGAATGTAAATTGCAGTTCTATTATTCATTCCTAAGTTAAATTCATTAGGAACTTTTTTCTGAGGACATTTTTCTGTACAAACTCCACAACCTGTACATTTTGTTTCGTCAACAAAACGAGCCTTTCGTTTGATTTTTACTGAGAAATTTCCAACGAATCCTTTTACTTCTGCAACTTCGCTATAAGATAAAATTCTGATTTTATCATTTTGAGCACAGTCAACCATTTTTGGTGTAAGAATACAAGCGGCACAGTCTAGAGTAGGGAAAGTTTTATCAATTTGAGTCATCTTTCCACCAATAGTTGGTTCTTTTTCTACGATATCAACTGGGAAACCTGCATCTGCAATATCCAATGCAGTTTGAATACCTGCAATACCACCACCGATAACCAATGCTCTTTTTGTAACAGGAGTTTCACCTGGAGTTAACGGAGCGTTTAAGTGAACTTTTGCAACAGCAGCTTTTCCAAGTGCGATTGCTTTTTCAGTTGCCACAGGAACTTCTTTGTGAATCCAAGAACATTGTTCACGGATGTTGGCAATTTCTACCATGTAAGAGTTAAGTCCTGCTTCTGCAGCTGTTTTTCTGAAAGTTGCTTCGTGCATACGAGGTGAACAAGAACACACAACAACTCCAGTTAATTTATTTTCTTTGATAGCATCTTTAATAAGATTTTGTCCTGCTTCAGAACACATATACTGATATTCTTTAGAAACTACAACACCAGGTTCGTGACTGAGAGCTTCGGCAACAGCTTTTACATCAACTGTTGCAGCAATATTTGTACCACAATGGCACACAAAAACACCGATTCTTTGCATATCTAATCCCTACTTCTTATACTTTCTAAAAGCACTAACGATTGCCTGTTGTGGCAAATCTTCGTCCAACATTTCAGGAATCTGCTCAGCTTTTAAGTGATTGTTTCCCTGTTGTCTTACAACAGCAGTTCTAACAGCTTCTACAAGTTTTGCAGGTTCAACATTTCTAGGACATCGTTCAATACAAGCAAAACATGAAAGACATTTGAAAAGTGAAGGTGATTTTGCCAAACTTTCAATATCTCCATTTTCTACCATGTAAACAAATTGATGTGGATGATATTCCATTTCATCATAAGATGGACAAGAAGCAGAACATTTTCCGCATCTCATACATTTTCTAGGATTTACACCACTAATCTGAATGATTTGTTCTTTTGAAATTTTTGCTTCCATAATTACTCATCTCCTTTTTTTACGCCGAGAGCTTGAGCTAAAAGTTCTGTAAAATAAACTACAGGAAGTTCATGGCCATCAGTGTTTTTCTTGAGATTGTATAAACAAAGAGGACAAGCTGTAACTAAAAGTTCTGCACCTTGTTCTTTTGCATTTTCCAAAATTAAACCGCTTTTTTTGTTAGCGATATTTTTATCTTCCATAGTGATATAACCACCACAGCATTCATTTCTTCTTGCGTAGATAACTGGTTCACCACCAATAGCTTTGATAAAATCTTCAAGGATTTTTGGATTTTCTGGATTATCCATTTCCATTACTTTTCCAGGACGAAGTAAAAGACATCCGTAGTAAGCACCGATTTTTTTACCAATTGGATTAACTACTTTTTTTGCAATTTCATCAAATCCGATTTTGTCTCTTAAAAGTTCAAGGAAGTGAATAACATTTGTTTCTCCTTCGTAAGGAGTTTCTAACTGCATATAAGCGTTGGCATGACTTTTGATGTACTCATCATTTTTCATGTCATTATTTACTTGCTTTAACACATTATGACAAGCAGAACATACTGTAACTAAATCTTGCCCTGCGTCTCGTGCAGCAACTAATGCTCTTACTGCAGAAAGTTTATTTGCAACTTCGTCTTTTGCTGTAGAGTAAACACCTCCACAACATTGCCAATCTGGAACTTCAACAAGTGAAGAACCTAAGGCTTCAAGACTTTTTTTTGCATAAAAATCCAAGTCTTTTGCTTTTGTACGCAATGTACAACCTGGATAATAACTATAATTCATAAAGACCCTCGTAAAAATTTATACCATTTGTTCAGGATGGAAAACTTCATCAAATTTTTCTGAAGTTAAGAATCCAAGAGCAACACAAGCTTCTTTTAGAGAAATATTTTCTTTGTAAGCTTTTTTAGCAGTTTTTGCAGCATTTTCGTATCCAATGTATGGATTTAATGCAGTTACAAGCATCAATGAGTTATGAAGATTGTTGTGCATTTTTTCTTTATCTGCTGTAATTCCCACTGCACAGTTATTATTGAAAGAAACAATTGATTCTGCCAATAAACGAGCTGATTGTAAGAAGTTGTAAATACAAACAGGCATAAATACATTAAGTTCAAAGTTACCTTGACTTGCAGCCATTCCTACAGCTACATCATTTCCCATAACTTGAACAGCAACCATTGTTACAGCTTCACATTGAGTTGGGTTTACTTTTCCTGGCATAATTGAAGAACCTGGTTCATTTTCAGGAATTTTAATTTCTCCAAGACCAACACGAGGACCTGAAGCAAGCCAGCGAACATCATTTGCAATTTTCATCATATCTGCAGCAAGAGCTTTTAATGCACCATGAGCAAATACTAATTCATCTTTACTTGTTAAAGCGTGGAATTTGTTTCCAGCTGTAACAAATTCTTTTCCAGTTAATTTTGAAACAGCTTCTGCAACTTTTACATCAAAACCTTTTGGTGCGTTAAGCCCTGTTCCAACAGCTGTTCCACCGAGAGCAAGTTCTCTTAAAGGTTTAAGTGAAAGTTTGATAAGTTCAATATCTCTTTCAAGAGAAGTTCTCCAACCAGAGATTTCTTGACTGAAAGTGATAGGAGTTGCATCTTGTAAGTGAGTTCTTCCTGATTTTACGATTCCTTCGTTTTCTTTTTCTAATCGAACAAATGTGTTGATTAAAAGTTCAACAGCAGGAATAAGTTTGTCTTCTAAGATTGTAACTGCTGCAATATGCATTGCTGTAGGGAAAGTATCGTTAGAAGATTGGCTCATATTGATATCATCATTTGGATGAAGAAGTTTTGTTACTTTAGAAGCATCTTCAAAGAAAGTTCCTGCAGGAAGTCCTGAAGCAATTTCGTTACCGCGATTTGCAATAACTTCGTTTGCGTTCATGTTAGATTGAGTTCCACTACCAGTTTGCCATACAACAAGTGGGAAGTGGTCAAAAAGTTCACCAGAAATAACTTCATCACATGCTTTAGAAATTGCGTCTAATTTTTCAGAAGTCATTTTTTCTGGTTTAAGAGCGTTGTTTGCCATTGCAGCTGCTTTTTTGAGAACACCAAAAGCTTTTGTAATTTCACGAGGCATTGTTTCAATTCCAACACCAATGTTGAAGTTTTCGTGACTTCTTTCAGTTTGAGCTGCCCAGTATTTGTTTGCTGGAACTTTTACTTCGCCCATTGAATCGTGTTCAATTCTGTATTCCATCATATTCTCCAAAAAATTAGAAGTTAAGTTGTGAAATAATGTCTTTTAGACATTTTGCACTATATTGAAGTTTTTCAATTTCTTCGTCTGTAAGTTTGAGAGAAAGTTTTCCTTCTACACCTTGATTTCCAACGATAGAAAGTGTACTTAAACAAACATCATCGATACCGTATTCACCGTGCATCATTGTTGAAACTGTTAAAGATGAATCAACTCCACTTACTAAGCTTTTGCAGATATGACAAACTGACATTGCGATTGCATAGAAAGTTGCACCTTTTCTTTCGATAACGCGTCCACCTGATTTGCGAACATATTGTTCAACTTCTTCGTGTACTAAAGGTGGCAGAATTTTGTCTTTGTTTGAAATACAATTAGGATAATCGTCAATGTGGATATTTGAAATATTTGCGATTGACCATGGAACGAAAGATGAATCTCCGTGTTCACCTAAAACATAAGCGTGAACATTTTTTTGGTTAATTCTATAATATTCAGCAATTCTTGCGCGTAAACGAGCTGAGTCTAAAACAGTTCCTGAACCGATGATTTGATTTTCTTTCAAACCTGATGTTTTATGGAATTGATATGTAAGGATATCAATAGGATTTGAAACAATGATATAAAATGCGTTTGGAGCATATTTTGTGATTTCTGGGATAATTGATTTTGTAATATTTACGTTTGTTTGTGCAAGATCAAGTCTTGATTGACCTGGTTTTCTTGCTACACCTGAAGTAAGAATAACGATATCAGAATCTTTTGCATCTTCGTAACTTCCAGCATAGATAGAACATGATGGATAAAAAGACAATCCTTGTCTAATATCAAGAGCTTCACCTAAAGCCTTGTTAACATTGATATCAACCATAACGATTTCTGATGCAATTCCTTCAATTGCCATTGTGTAAGCGATTGTTGATCCTACACTTCCTGAACCGATAATAGTAACCTTGTTTCTCATTCTAGAACCATCCTTAATATTTTTATTTGGTTGTATTGTCGTTACTTCGGTTTTAGTAAATTTAGACA
Organism: Treponemataceae bacterium; assembly: GCA_036307825.1. GTDB lineage: Bacteria > Spirochaetota > Spirochaetia > Treponematales > Treponemataceae > RGIG9060. Next base: position 7,614 of record JAXJWW010000012.1, read on the forward strand.
ATACACCTATTATTTCAAAATTATAAACATTATACAGCAAAAGAAAAAGAATGTGAATAGATTTATTTTTAATATAGATAAAAAATTATATATTTAAGTGAAAATCTTCTAAAAATTCACTCTACATAAGCCCTTTCCACGAACTTTTTTGTAGAATTTTTGGCTTAAAACAGAAGAAATTTCCTTTTTAATTGAATTTATATCAATTTCTTCTATATTTAGGTGATTTTCTGGGCGTAAAGAATATAAAAATTCTGCAAATTCATTAGCTTGTGATTTTGTTGTCCCTTGTGGAAACTTTGCAGTTAGAATTTCGCCAAAATAATTCCATTTTAATTGAAAATGATTTTGACCTTCTTCTGTAACAATTGGATTTCCACCTAGCCAATAGAATTTTGCTTTTTTGTTGTTAAAAAATTGGTCGTAGTCGTTAAACTCACTTAATTTTCTTTGTTCATATTTTTCGATTGCTTTTTCTACATAATCTTGTGGAATTGTAGGTTGGGGCATTGAAAATTTAAACCAGGAAGTTACCTTTTTATTTAAAGAATTTCCATGCATCCAATTAAAAAGAGCAGTTTCCAAAGAATTTGTGTAACGTTGTGATTTTTCTTCACCCTCAAAACTTATATCATTTTGAGCAAACCAAGATTTATCATTATTGATTATTGGCTTTAATTTTGGATGTAATCCCTTTTTGTATTCAGAAAAAAGAGTTGAATGTTTTGTTAAAACAAACTTGTGCCAAAAACTGCTATCTAAAAGTCCACAGGCAAAAAATTGTCTTAAAGTTTCCATAGAATTGATTAAATCTTGTGGAGTTTCAGAATAAAATCCGTAAATCATATATGCGTGAACTAAAATTCCTGCTTCTTTAAAACTTGCGCAACTTGCAACTAAGGAATCAAAATCGGTTCCTTTGTTTACATCTTTCAAACCTTTTCCTGTTGCAATTTCAATTCCACCTGAAACACCAATTAAACCACCGTAAGCAAGAAAATCTGCTAAATCCCTAGAAAAAGTTTTTTCAAATCGGATATTTCCCCAGAATGTAAGAGGCTTTTTTTGATTTTTATTAACTGAATTTTCTAAGGCAAATTCTGATAAAGATTTTGGAGGAGATGCCTCGTCTACAAAGTGTATTCCGTAAATTCCAGTTTTTTCTGCTTGTTCATAAAGCCAGTTGTATAATTTTTTTGTTTCAATTCTTGAATAATTACAAACATAATCAAGTGAAGTATCACAAAATGCGCATCTATGCCAATAACAACCGTGAGCAAGATACGCTTTTAACCAACTTCCGTCAGACCAAATTCTGTGCATCGGATTTACATCATCTGCAAGTCGTGGATAAAGTGAAAAGTCAATTTCTGAAAAATCTGGAAAAACAGTTTTTGTAAATTTATTTTCTATTTGTGAAATTTTATTTGGTGTTTTTTCTTCGTTATCAATATTATTTCCGCGAATTATTTTGTTGTTATAAAAATATGTTGTTTTGTAATATTGTTTTCCGTCTAGTGCAAAATTATTTTTCATTAAATCAATGTAAGAACCGTAACCTCTGTCGTAACTAATCAAATCTACATAGTCAAAAAGTTTTTCTTCGTTTATGTTTCTAAGTTCTGTATTTATGTATCCGCCACCAATACTGATAATTGCTCGTTGTCCAAAAAATTTTTTGATTTCTTTTGCAATATGTAGAGTCGATGCAAAACATCCAGCAAAAGGAACTGAAATACAAAATAAAATTTTTTCATCACTTTGAACTGATTGATTTATTTTTTCAAAAATATTTTTTATTAAAGGTGATAGATAATTTTTTAAAATTGGAGAATCAATTACTTTTACGAATTTTGAAAAATCTTTTTGACTTGTTGCTAAATGTTCTGCATATCGAATTAAAGAAAAATTATTATCAAAAACAACATTGATATAATCTGCTAAATCTGCCAATGCAAAAGATGCTAAAAATCTTGCGTCGTCGATTGTAACTTCTCTTTCAAGTGAAGAAAGAAAATTATCCATTCTATTTCCGCGAGGTGCAAATGGTGAAAAAATAAATTCGTGACAAAGTTCCCGTCCACTAAATTTTTCGTTGTTTGATAAAATTGCTTTTATGTTTTCAATCCAATTTATCCATAAATCTTTTTGAAGAATGTAGCGTTGTAAATTAAATTCAATTTGTTCTTCACCATTTTGTTTTGCAAGACTTGCTTTTTCAAGTGCAGTTTTATAAGTGAGTTCAAAAAGTTTTGTTAATCCTTCTTTTGAAAAAATATTATTATATAGAAGATTTGATAAATCGAACCATTTTACATCAGAGAAATTTATAAAATCTTGGCTAGAAAAAAATGATTTTAAATAAGCTCCTGACGGATATGGTGTGTTTAATTGAACTAATGGTGATTGAAAAATTACTACTTGCATACAAGAATTATATCAGATTAGACTTGCAGTCGCAATAATTTTTAATATATACTTTGAATTATGATTTACGAAACAACAATTACAATTTTGCCAGAAGAAGAAAAAAATACATCTTTAATCGAAAGTAAGGTTTTAAAACAACTTAATATAAAAAATAGAAAAGAAGTTAACGCTTTCGGTTTGCAAAAAAAATCAATTGATGCCAGAAAGGGAAAAATAAAATTTCATTTACGATACGCTGTTTATGTTGGTGAAAATCCTAAAGATAAAAAGTTTTCTCCTAGATGGAAAAAAGCAAGTGATGAAAAGAAAGTTATCGTTGTTGGTTCTGGTCCTGCCGGGCTTTTTGCTTCGTTACAACTTTTAGAATCGGGAATAAAACCAATTTTAATTGAACGAGGAAGTAGAACTTCAAAACGAAAAACTGATATTGCAAAAATTAGTACCACAGGAATTGTTGATGCAAATTCAAATTATTGTTTTGGTGAAGGAGGTGCTGGAACTTTTTCTGACGGAAAACTTTTTACTCGTTCTAACAAGCGTGGTGATATTTCAAAAATTCTTTCTATATTTAATTACCACGGAGCAAATGAAAATATTTTGTTTGATGCCCATCCTCATATTGGTTCAGATAAACTTCCTAAAATTATAAATAATATGATTGATACGATTATAAATTTTGGTGGTGAAGTTTATTTTGATAAAATTTGTACTGATTTGATTTTAGAAAAAACTAATGAGGATAAATTTGTTGCAAAAGGAATTTTTTGTGGTGATGAAAAAATTTTTGCAGATGCAGTAATTTTAGCAACTGGGCATTCTGCAACTGATATTTATCAAATGCTAAATAATGTGGCAATAAAGAATAAAATTGATGTTGCAAAAATTTTAGAAGAAAAAACTTTTGCAGTTGGCGTTCGTGTTGAACATCCAAGAACTGTAATTGATAAAATTCAGTATCACGGAAAAGAACGAACTGAAAATTTAGGTGCTGCAGAATATCGCTTAACAACTCAAGTTGATGAGCGAGGCGTTTATTCATTTTGTATGTGCCCCGGCGGTTTAGTTGTTCCTTCTTCATCTTCTCCGGAAGAAATTGTTGTAAACGGAATGTCGCCTTCAAGTAGAAATTCAAAATGGTCTAATGCTGCAATTGTTGTTGAAGTTCGCCCAGAAGATGCAAAACAAATTTTAAAAGAAAATAATATCGATTTAGAAAATTCAGAACTTGCTTCTTTGAAATTTAGAACTTATCTTGAAAAATTAACTTATCAAAATGGACAAGGAATAAAAGCTCCTGCACAAAAATTATCTGATTTTATTAATGGTGCAGAAACAAAATCTTTCCCAGAAACTTCATATACTCCGGGATTGATTTCTTCTCGGCTTGATTTGTGGTTTCCTGCTTTTATTCGTCAGCGATTACAAAAGGCATTTGTAAAATTCAATGAAAATATGAAAGGCTTTATTTGTGATAAAGCAATTTTGCTTGCAAGTGAAACTCGCACTTCAACTCCCGTAAGAATTTTACGAGATAAAGAAACTTTGCAAAGTCCCGTAATTCAAAATCTTTTTCCAGCTGGTGAAGGTTCTGGATATTCTGGTGGAATCGTATCTTCTGCTATGGACGGCGAAAATGTTGCAAAGAAAATTATTTTTTAAGTTATATTGACATATACAGTTGACTTGTAAAAAATATTTTTGTTAAACTTAATTAAGTTTTTTTTAGTAGGGAGTTTATGAAAAAGAATTTAATTATTTTTCTTTTAATCTTGTTGACATTTAGCAATATTAACGCTGTTCAATATTGGGGCGAAGGTCTTTTTGCTGATTTTGGTTTTTCTTCAAAAAGCTTTGTTCCAAAACCAGTTCCACTGGAATGTAGTATCTGTTATAGAAAAGAATTTAAAGAAATAAATGTTTTTTCTGGAATTTGTTTTGATAATTTTTCTTTTGATTTTTCAGCATCTGGCACAATAAAACCTTTGCAATATGAAAAGTTTCAATTATCAATGGGTTATTTATCTCATTTTTCGTTTTCATATAAATCAGAATATTTAAATGAATTATTTATCAACGATAATATTTTTTTTGTAAATACAAAATTTTTTGGAAAAAATATCGAAAATCCTTTAGCTATAAATTTCTCTTTGGGAGTTGATTTGAAAACAACTGTTCAAAAACTTACAAATAATCGTTTGTCATTTTTTGAACCTTTCCCAATTTTAGAATTTCAATTAGTAAAAAAAATAAAAAAGAAACATGAAATTATGTTTAGATTAGGAACTTTTGATTACTTATATTTTAAATGTTGGTTAAACTCTTGGTGGCAATTTGGTTATTCGTATGACTTTCCTAAAAATTTAACTTTTGGAACTCTTTTTGAACTTTTATATGCTGATCAATTTACTCTTTCTGGAGCTTTAAATGGCTATCAGTGTAAATTATTTTTAGTTTATAAAATTTGAGGAAATTATGAAAAAAATATTTTTTAGTTTATCAGTTGTTTTTATTTTTTGTTTATGTTCTTGTAGTTATGATTATCAAAAATTTTTCTTTAGAGGACCTCATGTTGATGTTAGGGCAAAAGAAATAAAAAAGTTTTCTTCACCTGTAACTACAGATGCTCAAGTAAATTTTTTAATTCTTACGGACTTACATTTTGGTGGAAAAAAAGATAGACAAGAAGAAGTTTTTTTTAAATCAATTAAAAATAAAAAAATTGATTTTATTTTATTTCTTGGGGATTTAGTTGATACAGGTTTTGAAGATTGTTATTTAGAAAGTGAAACATTTGTAAAAAAATTAAAATCTAACTTATTGCAACCAGATATTCCTTTCTATATTTTGTTGGGTAATCATGATTTATATCAAGATGGATTTGATTATTGGAAAGAATTATCTTTTTCAACTAATAAAGATGCCACATATTATTATTTTAAAACACCTACAAATTCAGAAAAAACAGAATTTCGTTCTTGGTATTTTTTAGATACAGCAAGTGGAATTTTAGGTTATAATCAATTAAATGATTTTAAAGCCCTTGTAGAAAAAGATAAAAATCCAAAGTTTGTTTTAACACATTATCCAATTTATGCTGATATGACAATGTTTGATTTTTTTAGGCTTTCTGATACTCGAGAGAGAGCTTTGTTAATTGAACTTTGCGATAAAAATAATGTGGATTTAGTTTTTTCTGGGCATTGGCATTCTGGCGGGAAATATGACTTTGGAAATTTTACAGAATATTGTTTTAAAAGTTTTTGCGAAAATCGTGATGGTGAGAATCAATGGTCTTATGTTACTTTAAATGAAAATTCAAAATGTATAAATTTTGATGATTACATTGTTAAGTACGGTAAGTTAGAAATTTCTTCAGTTAATTATAGATTTTAATTAATTTACTCTTTCAAAATCAAGCCAATGATTGCAACTTGTAATTTTGCTGGAAGAATATTTAACAGTCGCAAAAGTGGATTTCGATTTATGTTGTAAATGAACTTTGGATTTTTACAAGAAATTGAAGTTAATACTTTTTGTGCAATTTTTTCTGGCAAAATATTTTTTGCTTCAACGCTGTTTACAATTTTCTTAAATCGGATTGCGTTGCAACTATAATTTTTTGTGTTTTCAATAAATTTGTCTAATGCTTGAGTTGAAGCTGAAAGTAAAGAAGTTTTTACTGCGCCTGGTCTAATAACAACAACTTTTATTCCAAGTAATTGCAATTCCATTCGTAGTGAGAAAGCATATTTTTCTAAGGCTGTTTTTGTAATTCCGTATAAACCTGTAAAAGGTAATGGATCTAAAGGTGCTAATTCACTTGTTGTAATAACAATTCTACTTTTATTTTTTAGAAGTGAAAAAAATTCTTTGTTAACTCGATATACTCCAAATAAATTGACTTGAAAAATTTTATTAAATCTATTTTCATCAATTTCGATTAAAGAATCTAAATCATACACTCCTGAAGTATGAACGATTGCAAATAATGAAGTGGTTTTTTCTTTTATTTTATTAAAAACATTTTTTACAGATTCAGTTGAAGTTACATCACATTCAAATTGAAAAAAGTTTTCGGAATTTTCTGTAGTTATAGATTTATCAATTCCAAAAACTCTATAATTTTGTTCAATAAGTTTTTTGCAGATTGCGCTTCCCATTCCACCGCAACAACCTGTAACTAAAATATCTTTTTGTTCGTTCATAAAAGTATTATAAAGTATTTATTAAATATTTTCTATTGAAAAATGAATTAAACAAAATTTTTGTAAATAAAAAAACGCCACCAAATATTTTCTTCAATTTGAAAATATCTAGTGACGCTTATTACACAATTAAAATTTTCTAGAATTAAAATCTTGCTTTAATATCAAAATCTTTTAGAGCATTTGTAATTGTTTCAATATTTTTCTGAACTTCGTCCATTGTAAGAGTTCTTTCAAATGCAGAGAATGTAAATCTTACAGTAACACTTGTTTCTTCTGGCAAGTCGTAAACATCAATAATTCCGATGTTGTTAAGTTCTTTAATTCCAAGTGAATTGATTTTTTCTTTTGCTTTATTGAACATAACACCTTTTGGAATAACCAAAGAAATGTCGTAATCAATTGCTGGGAACTTAGATGGATCATTGAATGCAATATCACTTGTTGTAATTGTGTTAAAATCATCCATATCAATTTCAAAACAAACAATAGAAGCGTTCTTGTCAATTTTTTGTAAGTTAAAAGGATGAAGAGTACACAATGTTCCAACTCTTTTTCCTTCGCAGAAAATTGCAGAAGTATTTTTTGGATGTTGCCAAGAATGTTCTGGAGCAATTTTTTCAAAAGAAATATTGTTTGTGTGTTTTACAGCATTTAAGATATAGCGTAAAATATTTACTGTTTCAAGATAAAGTTCTTTTTCATTTTTGTGTTTGTTGTAAAGAGTTACACCGAGAGAACTTCTTTCGTTACAAGTTCCATCTTCTTTTGTGCCTTTTACAATACGACCGATTTCAAAAATGCTATAATTGTCTGACCAAGATTTATTTTCGTAAGCAAAACAAAGTAGAGTAGGTAACATAGAATTTCTGATAACAGTATTTTCTGGAGTTACGCTGTTAAGAAGTTTTGGATTGTCTTCAACTTCAAGACTGATATCTTGCATTTTCTTTCCTTCATACCAAATGTATGAATGAACTTCGTGCATAGAAAATCTTTTTACAAGAATATCTTTAATTTTGTTTCCTTCTGAGCGTTCAACAGAATCTGCAACAGGAAGTAACAAACTCTTTGTTGAAGTTACAGCAAAGTTGTCGTAACCGTAAATTCTAGAAACTTCTTCTACGATATCTGCTTTAAGTGAAACATCTTTTGTAGCACGCCAAGTAGGAACTGTTACAGAAAAGTTTTCACCATTTTGTACAACTTCAAATCCTAAAGCTGACAAAGTATGATTGATAGTTTCTGAAGAAATATCAATTCCTGTGTAGCGGTCAATATAGTTTTTGTCAAAATCAATTTTGATAGTTGGATATTTTTTTACATAAACATCAGTAATCTGAGTTGAAACTTCAGCTCCAGCATCTACAGAAGAAAGCATATTCCAGAATCTTTTTGCAGCAAGTAAAGTTAATTCTGGGTCAATCATTTTTTCGTAGCGCATACTTGCGTCTGTTCTGTGTGCCAATCTTTGAGAAGTTTTTCTGATGCTTACACCATCAAAACAAGCACATTCAAGAACAACAGAGTTACTTTCGCCTTCAATTTCTGATTCCAAACCACCCATAATTCCTGCGATTGCAGAAGGTTTTCCGTTTGTGTAAATCATCAAAGTATCTTTATCGATAGTTCTTTCAACTTCATCAAGAGTTTTGAATTTATATTCTTTGTCTTCTGTACCGATTGCGATTGATTTAATTCCAGTACCGTCAAAAGCGTGAGTTGGTTGACCCATTTCAAGCATAATAAGGTTTGTAATATCAACAAGCAAACTGATAGCTCTCATTCCACAGTAGAAAAGTCTGATTCTCCAGTTTGTAGGAGAAAGTTTTCTTGTGATGTTTTTAAAACCAACACAAGTATATCGCCAAGCAATATCAGGACGCTTGATTTCTACATCAATTTTTTCTGAACCTGAATAAACTGGTTCTGTTAAAGAAAGTGGAAGTAAAGGTTTATTTGCGATAACAGCAAATTCACGAGCAATTCCGTAATGTCCCCAAAGGTCTGGGCGGTTTGTTAAAGATTTATTGTCAACTTCAAAGATGATATCGTCAATTGCGTAAATTGATTTGATGTCAGTTCCAAGTGGAGCGTCGCTATCAATTACCATAAGACCTGTGTGGTCGTCGCTAATTCCAAGTTCATCTTCTCCACAACACATACCTTGTGAAACATAACCTGCAACAGTTGCTTCTGTAATTTCCATTCCTACAACATGAGAACCAACTGGAGCAAAAGCAACACGCTGACCAACTTCTACATTTGGAGCACCACAAACACAGTCTACAATTCCAGAACCTGTATCAACTTTTAATAAGTGAAGTTTTTTTGAGTTAGGGTGATTTTCTACAGATTTAATTTCTGCGATGATTACACCTTGAACTTCTTTTCCTTTGTAGATAATGTCTTCAACTTCAGCAGTTGAAAGAGTAAATCTTTTAATCAAAGATTCTATATTTTCTCCAGATAAATCTACATATTCCTGTATCCAATTCATTGAAACAAACATATTTTTCTTACCTTCCTAAAATTAAGCATTAACGAATTGTGAAAGAGCTTTTAAGTTTCCAGAATTAAAAGTTCTGATGTCTTTAATTCCGTACTTCATCATTGCAAGACGAGTTAAACCAAGTCCAAAAGCAAAACCTGTGTATTTTTCTGTATCAATTCCACCGTATTCCAAAACTTTTGGATGAATCATTCCACATGGACAAAGTTCCAACCAGCCAGAGTCTTTACAAGAAGGACAACCGTCTCCATCACAAATAAGACATTTAATATCCAATTCAAATCCTGGTTCAACGAAAGGGAAGAAACCTGGTCTAAGTCTTACTTCAACTGGACGACCAAAAACTTCAGAAAGCATAGTTTTCATAAAGTAAATGAGGTTTGAAATAGAAATATTTTCATCAATCATAATTCCTTCCATTTGGAAGAAAGTATTTTCATGACAAGCGTCGATAGATTCATTTCTAAAACATCTTCCTGGGAAGATTGCTCGTAAAGGAGCACCATATTTTTTCATGATATAGTTTTGAGCAGCAGAAGTATGAGTTTTCAAAAGTTGCCCAGTTGAAAGATAGTATGTATCTTGCATATCACGAGCAGGGTGATGAGCTGGAATATTTAATGCTTCAAAACAATGGTAATCATCAACAATTTCTGAATAGTTTTCGATTGTAAATCCCATTGAAGAAAAGATACTTTCAACTTCACGCTGAATAATTGTAATAGGATGATAAGAACCTTCATCTGAACTTAATGCCAAAGATTCATCATAAGATTGTGCGTTATCAATTTTATTTTGCCATTCAAGTTTTTGAAGTTCTTCTTGTTTTTCTTCAATAGCTTTTTCGATAAACTGTTTTAAAGTGTTTATAGCTTGTCCCATTTCTCGTTTTTTATCGTTTGGAACATTTCTTAAATCCTGCATCAATTCTTGTACAGAACCTTTTTTACCAAGAAATTCAATTCTTAATTGTTCAATATCGGCTAGAGCTTTTGATTCGTTAAGTTTTTGCTCAAAAAGACCTTTTATGTTATTTGTTTTTTCTATCACATTAACCTCCGTAACGATTTTAATATTGTACAAATTTTTGTACTTCTTGACAATACATTAAGTTTTTGCACATAATTTTACTATGAAAACAGAAAATTTACTTAAAAATGATTATTCTCGTCTTGTGGCTTTATTTGATTTAGATGGCGTAATTTTAGACACAGAAAGCCAATATACAGAACTTTGGGAAGGAATCGGCGTTGATTTTTTAGGAAGAACTGGCTTTGGAACCTTGATTAAAGGTCAAACTTTGGTAAATATATTTGAAACTCATTTTACAGATAAATCTCAACATGAACATATCAATAGAAGATTAAAAGATTTTGAAAAACAAATGAAATTACCTTTTGTAAAAGGCGCAAAAGAGTTTGTTTTAGAACTACGAAAAAACGGAATAAAAACTGCAATTGTAACAAGTTCCGATTCTTCAAAAATGGAAAGTGTTTATGCAAAAATTCCAGAATTTCAGTCTTTATTTGATAAAATTCTTACCGCAGAAATGTTCAAAAAAGGAAAACCAAATCCAGATTGCTATCTTTTAGGAGCAAAAGTTTTTGATGCACAAATTGAAGATTGTATTGTTTTTGAAGATTCTTTTCATGGTTTACAAGCAGGAAGAAGTGCAAAAATGAAAGTTGTTGGTTTAGCAACAACAAATCCAAAAGAAAAAATTATTGATAAAGCGGATATAATAATAGAAGATTTTAGCAACTTTACTGTAGAAAACTTTGTAAAATTTGCTATTTCTTAAAATTTTAAGAAGTGATAATTTTTACTGCATTTTCAAAAACTTCAGAATAGTTTTCGCCTTGGATTTTTATCAGTTTGTAATCAAAGTCTTTTAGTTCTTCTCTGTTTGCTAAAAGATATTTTGTAAAATTTTCTTTTTCGATAATATCAGAAGTACAATGAGTTGGATGGCGATTTTCATTTTTTATGCGATTTGTAAATCGTTCAAAAAGCATATCGATTTCACCTTGTAAATATAAAATGATAACTTTATAACCATGTTGATTTGCAAGATTTTGTAAAATTTCAATTTCTTCCTTATGAAAATTTGCTTCCAAAATTAAATCTTGTTTCAAAAAGGCATACTGAGAAAAAATATGTTTCATTATATCAACTGAAGCAATACTCAGTTTTTTATTTTCTTGACGATTTGAAAATCCAATTACATCAGACAAAACTTCTTTGAGAACATCCTTTGTAAAATGTAAAATATTAAGACTTTGAGAAAGTTTTTTTGCAAGGGTACTTTTACCAGTTGCAAGGTCGCCAGTAATCAAGATTAGTTTTTTCATAAGGAAAACATATCATAAATATAAATTTTGTGCTATAATTTGACTATGACTGAGCAAAAACAAAAATCCCAGCGAAACAAAACTTTAGACGCCCCGCTAGAAGAAGAAAAAATTTTTTTTGACAAATGTATATCTGTAGAAAATAAAGTTAATTTTGAACAAATTAAAAATAAAACAATTTGTGGCGATACAGTAAAGGTTTTAGAAAATCTGCCAGAAAAATTTGCTGATTTATTGATAGTTGATCCCCCATACAATATGCAAAAAAATTTTCATGGAAATATTTTTAAGAAAACCGATTTTAATTCCTACGAAGAATATATCAAATCTTGGTTACTTCCATCTTTAAAATGTTTGAAAGAAAATGCTTCTATTTATGTTTGTTGTGATTGGGAATCAAGCTTAGTTATAGGAAAAGTACTTTACGAAAATTCAATAGTAAGAAACAGAATTACTTGGCAACGAGAAAAGGGAAGAGGTGCAAAATCAAATTGGAAGAATACAATGGAAGATATTTGGTTTTCAACTCTTTCTGAACAATACACTTTTAATCTTGAAGCCGTAAAAGTTCGCCGAAAAGTAATTGCTCCTTACAAAGTAGATGGAAAACCAAAAGACTGGGAAGAAACTGAAGATGGAAAATTCAGAGATACTTGTCCTGGAAACTTTTGGGATGATATTAGTGTACCTTATTGGTCAATGAAAGAAAATACAGCTCATCCTACACAAAAACCAGAAAAATTAATTGCAAAATTGATACTTGCAAGTTCAAATGAAGGTGATGTTGTTTTTGATCCATTTTTGGGTTCTGGAACAACTTCTGTAACTGCAAAAAAATTAAATAGAAATTTCGTTGGAATAGAACAAAATCCTTTGTATTGTGCTTGGACAGAACATCGACTTTCTGATGCTGAAAAAGACAATTCAATTCAAGGATTTTCTGACGGAGTTTTTTGGGAACGAAATTCAAAATGATAGAAATTTATCAAGAAGAAAATACACCTGTAAAAGCTTTTTTAGTTGGTATTCAGGATAATAAAATAAAAACTTCCTCTTGTCTTACAGAATTAAAAGGATTAGTAAAAACTCTAAAAATGGAAGTTGGTGGCGAAATTGTAATTACAAGAGTTGAACCAAATCCGCAATATTTTTTAGGAACAGGAAAAGTTCAAGAAATTTTAGAACAGGTTGAAGAAACTGAATCTGAATGTATCATTTTTGATTTTGAAATTTCTCCTACTCATCAAAGAAACTGGGAAAAACTTGCAAATATTCCTTGCTTTGATAGACAAGAAGTTATTCTTAGAATTTTTGAATCTCGTGCCGCAACTCGAGAAGCAACTCTTCAAGTTGAACTTGCATCTTTAGAATATTTTTTGCCACGATTAGCTCATTCTTACGGTGATATGGCAAGACAGCGAGGTGGTGCTTTTGGTAGTAAGGGTAGTGGAGAAACAAAACTAGAACTTGATAGACGAAAAATTCAAGAAAAGATTTATTCAATAAAAAAAGAATTAGATAAAGTAAGAAAAAATCGGCAGACACAAAGAAAACAACGAGAAAAAATCCCTTTGCCAGTTTGTGCTTTGGTTGGATATACAAATGCAGGAAAATCTAGTTTATTGAATGTTTTAACTTGTTCCGATGTTTATGAAAAAGATGAATTATTTGCAACTCTTGATACTTCAACTCGTCGACTATCCAAAGATGGAAAGTTTTCAATTTTAATGACGGACACAGTAGGTTTTATAAAAAATCTTCCCCATAATTTGATTGATGCTTTCCGTTCAACTTTGGAAGAAGCCGTGATTTCTGATGTTTTGGTTATAGTTTTAGATTCTTCAAGTGATGATGTTTTAGAAAATTATCAAACTACAGTAAATGTTTTAGAAGAAATTGGTGCTGATAAAAATAAAAGACTTATCGTTCTAAACAAATGGGATTTAGCAGATTCTTTTCAAAAAATGAAATTGCAAGAACACTTTAACAATGCAATTTGTACTAGCACAAAAACAAAAGAAGGTCTTGATGATTTGGTAAATCGGATTTTTGAAATTTGTATGGAAAATCAAATTCAATGTTTTGTTCCTTATGAAAATGGAAAAATAATTTCGTTAATCAAACGGGAATGTTTTATCATTTCAGAAACAAATAAGGATGATGGAATTGTATTTACTGTAAAAACAAATCCAGAAGTTGAAAATTTACTAAAAGATTTTTTGATTTAATTTTTGATTCATCAATAATCTCAAAATGAAATTTCATTGATAAAAAAAATAAAGCTCAGCATTCAATATTAAATTGACTACTGAGCTTTTAATTTATGATTGATTTAATTAATCTACTTTAGGATATCTTTCAAAATATGATTTTGTTTCTTTTGCAACAACTCCACTTAAAACAATCAAAGAAATACAGTTTGGAATTGCCATAAGTCCATTTGTAATGTCAGCAATTGTGAAAACAGCATCAACTGTGAAATAAGGTCCAATTGCAATCATCACGATATATAAAAATCTGTAAATCATAACAAATTTCATTTTTCCATTTGTGATATATTCAAGACATTTTTCTGAGTAATAATCCCAACCAAGAATTGTTGTAAAAGCAAAGAATGCTAAACAAAGCATGAGTAGGAACTGAACAGATACTCCATCACCACCAAGATTGAATGATAATGCTTTTGAAGTTAACTGAACACCTGTTGCTCCGTCTGTCACAAATTCAGGATTACAGAATGCAATTACAATTGCTAAACCTGTCATTGTACAAACGATTAATGTATCAATTACTGTTCCTGTCATGTTTACAAGACCTTGTTCAACTGGTTCGTTTGTTTGAACAGGGGCTGCTGCTATAGGAGCAGATCCAAGACCAGCTTCGTTAGAGAAGATACCACGAGCAATACCTTTTTGCATTGAATCCATAACTTGTTTTAATACGAAACCTGCAACACCACCTGCTGCTGCTTGCCAACCAAATGCTGATTTAAAAATTAAAGCGAAAGCGGCAGGAACTTTTGTTGCATTCATAATTAAAACTGAAAGTCCAAGGAAAATATAAATAATTGCCATTGTAGGAACAACTTTTTCTGCAACTTTTGAAATTCGTTTTAATCCACCGATGATTACGAGAGCTGCGCAAATAGTAACGATAGCGCCACCGATTACAGTTGCCCAGGTATAATCAGTTCCGAATAGTGTGAAAGCAATATCAGATTTTACAGCCATATTAACAGCAGAAGTAATACCGTTAATCTGTGTCATTGTTCCGATACCAAGAAGACCAGCTGCAACTCCGAAAACTGAAAATAAAACTGCAAGCCATTTCCATTTTTTGCCCATACCTTTTTCGATTGTATAGAAAGGTCCGCCAAGAACAGTTCCATCTTCTTTTACTTCACGATATTTGATAGCAAGCATACATTCTGCATATTTTGTTGCAGTTCCTAAAATCGCAGCAAACCACATCCAAAATAAAGCCCCAGGTCCTCCAGCAACGATAGCTGTTGCAACACCAACTATGTTACCTGTTCCAATTGTTGCAGAAAGAGCTGTACAAAGAGCTGAGAATCCAGAAAGTTCTCCTTCGCCTTTGTTCTTTTTGAAAATTTGTTTAAAAGCTCTTCCTAGTTTTGTAAACTGAATACCACGAGTACGGATTGTTAAAATTAATCCTGTTACTAAGATTAAAACGATTGTAGGTATACCCCAAACAACATCGTCAATCTTTACTAAGATTTCATCAAAAGTCATTTGTTTTTGACCTCTTTAAAAAAAATAAGAGCGAAAACCAAAAATGATTTATCGCTCTCCAAAGAGTTGAAAAAGACTTAATTTTAGCCCTGTCCACTTTGCCTGAGATATCAGCTCTAATAGCCTTAACCCTTCGGCGCTCCACTGGTTATGGAGACTCTCCAGAGAATTACTATATTAAAACACGTTAAATAGTAACGAATACATGTTAACATAAAAATTGTATTTTTTCAATATGGGGGTGGAGGGGGAAAATCTACAACAGTAGAAATTTAGTAGGAAGTTCAAACCAAGAAGAACAAGAATCTCAAATGTAATCTACAACAGTAGAAATTTAATAAGAAGTTCAAACTTCATACTTATGTTTGTGAGTATGAATCTACAACAGTAGAAATTTAATAGGAAGTTCAAACACTCCAACATGACAGAGAGTCCCTCATCTACAACAGTAGAAATTTAATAAGAAGTTCAAACATTAATGATATTAGTAACTATGCTTGGATCTACAACAGTAGAAATTTAATAAGAAGTTCAAACTTAAAAAAGAATCTTTATAACCTTTATCTACAACAGTAGAAATTTAATAAGAAGTTCAAACGATGTAACTATGCGTTCTGGTTTTGATCTACAACAGTAGAAATTTAATAAGAAGTTCAAACATTGTATTAAGTTTGTTTTTAGAAAATCTACAACAGTAGAAATTTAATAAGAAGTTCAAACAATTTGTCATAGTTAATAATGGATTATATCTACAACAGTAGAAATTTAATAAGAAGTTCAAACTTTTTAATGCTCTAATGCTACCAAGAATCTACAACAGTAGAAATTTAATAAGAAGTTCAAACTTTTTTCTTCATAGATTCCACTAGGATCTACAACAGTAGAAATTTAATAAGAAGTTCAAACGAATATCTTTTGCGGTGGTGTTCGTATCTACAACAGTAGAAATTTAATAAGAAGTTCAAACTTTGTAATAGACAATTTTAACACCTTATCTACAACAGTAGAAATTTAATAAGAAGTTCAAACTCAACATACAAAGCAGAACCATTATTATCTACAACAGTAGAAATTTAATAAGAAGTTCAAACTCGAGGACGTTAAGAGCGCAATAACGAATCTACAACAGTAGAAATTTAATAAGAAGTTCAAACTTCCAATAAATCAAATTCACTTCCACAAATCTACAACAGTAGAAATTTAATAAGAAGTTCAAACAAATTTGGATTTGGTACGAATATTATATCTACAACAGTAGAAATTTAATAAGAAGTTCAAACATGAAAATGAACAAGATATTGACACATCTACAACAGTAGAAATTTAATAAGAAGTTCAAACTTGGGCGTTGGTGGGGTCATTTTAATACATCTACAACAGTAGAAATTTAATAAGAAGTTCAAACGTCTTTTGGTAAGTCTCAAATTGGTTATCTACAACAGTAGAAATTTAATAAGAAGTTCAAACACCTTGAGTATAGATTTTATCTTTAATCTACAACAGTAGAAATTTAATAAGAAGTTCAAACAATCTAAAAGTTGGTGATGTAATCAAATCTACAACAGTAGAAATTTAATAAGAAGTTCAAACAATGAAGATTGGCGAGAAGAATATAATATCTACAACAGTAGAAATTTAATAAGAAGTTCAAACGAATTACTGGTGTTGATGCATTCAATATATCTACAACAGTAGAAATTTAATAAGAAGTTCAAACAGTAGAGTTATTGTACAATAACGAAAATCTACAACAGTAGAAATTTAATAAGAAGTTCAAACGAAACCACTTCTCATTGTAACATCGAATCTACAACAGTAGAAATTTAATAAGAAGTTCAAACCTTTGGGTGGTGGAGGTGTTGGTTAATCTACAACAGTAGAAATTTAATAAGAAGTTCAAACAAATGATAATAACTTTCGTCCATATCATCTACAACAGTAGAAATTTAATAAGAAGTTCAAACTCAAAAGGTATCGGACTTTCAATCACATCTACAACAGTAGAAATTTAATAAGAAGTTCAAACTTCATTTCAAATCTCCATTTTTTAAATCTACAACAGTAGAAATTTAATAAGAAGTTCAAACTCCATGATTTCTGAACAGGCGGACTGATCTACAACAGTAGAAATTTAATAAGAAGTTCAAACTTGCAGGCTTCATTGAAGGCTGGTATATCTACAACAGTAGAAATTTAATAAGAAGTTCAAACCTTTTTTTTATTTTCGACAGAATCAAATCTACAACAGTAGAAATTTAATAAGAAGTTCAAACGTAATTGGATATATAATCTAATTATAATCTACAACAGTAGAAATTTAATAAGAAGTTCAAACCT
>JAXJWW010000013.1:0-15728 GCA_036307825.1 Treponemataceae bacterium
ATTTTTTGGAGGATTTTATGGAAAGAGAAAATGAAGACTTAATCTATGATGTAGAAAATACAATTAAATTGTATGAAAAGTGTAATTGTAGAATAGCAAATGTAACAAGAGATATGTTGGATAGATTAGGGTATCAGAAAGCATTGGCTAAATTGGTTGTTTCTGCAGATATTCAAAAGGGATTTAAGTGTTTAATTGAACATGGATATATAAATAATACTTTTGAAGCTCTTATTGTAAAATATGCTAATATGTTTAGTAAAAGTGAAGTGGATGCTGCTAAATTTAGATTAGAAAATTATAAGGAACTGTAAAATTGAGGTTATCTTTTATGTCTGTTTGAAACGAAGCATTTTTTATAAAAATCAATAAGTTTTTGAGTTTTTAACCGAAAAACTTATTGATTTTGCAAAGTTTTTAACTTAAAATATAAAATATGTTAGATGATGTAAAACTTTTTAGGTCGATTTTTATAGAAAATCTCAAAAAATTCAAAGATGAACAAATTATAAAAATTTTATGTGGCGTTCGTAGATGTGGAAAATCCACAATTCTAAAAAGTTATAAAGATGAGTTAATTTCTTTAGGTGTAAAAAAAGAAAATATCATTGAACAACTTTATTCTTCCATGGAGTTTAATGAAGATTTTGACTATAAAAATATGCATAAAGAATTATTGTCTCTTATAGAAAATGCAGATAAAAATCAAAAGGTCTATCTTTTGCTGGATGAAGTTCAAGAAGTTGAAAATTGGGAGAAATGTGTAAATTCACTTTTTGAAACTCAAAATGTTGATATTTATGTAACTGGTTCAAATTCAAAATTACTTTCTAGCGAAATTTCAACTTATCTAACTGGTCGTTTTGTACAAATCCCAATTTTTACACTTTCTTTTTCAGAATTTATTGATTTTAAAAAACATTATTTTCCAACAAATACAGAAATCAGTTTAGAAAAATATTTTGAACAATATCTAAAATCTGGTGGATTTCCTTTTATTGCCAAAACAAATCACAATCAAGAAGAAAACTATCAAATTATAGATGGAATTTACTCTACTGTTGTAACGCGTGATATTTCAAAGCGTCATAATATTTCAAATCTTGAAATGTTTAATCGAGTTGTACGTTTTATTTTGGAAAACCTTGGAAAAAATTTTAGTGCAAAAACAATTTTCGACTTTTTCAAAAGTCAGCAACGCTCAATTTCAATAGAAACAATTTATAATTATTTAGCTTGGTTAGAAGAAGCATTTATCATTTATCGTTGTAACAGATTTGATATTCAAGGTAAAAATGTTTTAAAAACTCAAGAAAAATATTATTTATCAGATATTGGATTTAAATATTCACAATTTGGTTTTTCTCCAAAATCAATTGCTTCAGTTTTGGAAAATATTGTTTATTTGGAACTTCGTCGTCGTGGATTTACAGTTTATATTGGGAAATTTGCAGATAAGGAAATTGATTTTATTGCTACAAAACAAAATGAAAAACTTTATGTTCAAGTTTGTAGAACTTTACCAGACGATTCAGACAGAGAAATTGATAACTTAAAATTAATAAAAGATAATTATCCAAAATATGTTGTTACAATGGATTCTTTAGTTTGTGGAAATGTAGATGGAATACAAATTGTTCATATAAAAGATTTTTTGCTTATGAAATTTCTGTAAAAAATTCTAATTTTATGGGTTTAGAATAAACTCCTTCTAGCCCTCTCTTATCTCTGCGGCACGGGCGTGGGCAGTCAGTCCTTCTGTGTGACCAAGAATAGAAGCAGTTTTTATAGAATGTTTTACGCCTTCTTTTAGTGAGTCATCAGAGTTTTGTTTTGTGCGTAGAGTTGTAACTGTTTTTAAGAACATACGAACAGAAAGTCCTCCAGTGAATTTTGCGGCACCACTTGTTGGAAGTATATGATTTAATCCTGCGGCATAATCGCCTAAAACTTCGGCAGCTTGATGACCAATAAACAAAGTTCCGTAGTTGTGAGTTAATTCTATAAGTTTGTTTCTGTATTCACCTTCGTCCATTGCAATTTCAAGATGTTCTGGCGCTTTTCCGTTTGCGATTTTACTTGCAGTTTCTAAACTATCGGCAATAATAATCAAACCGTTTTTGTCGATACTTTGTCGGGCAGTTTTTGCTGTTGGTAAAGTTTCAAGTTGCTTTTCAATTTCTTCAGAAACTTTTTTTGCAAAATCCTCTGTAAAAGTTACTAAAACTGACTGAGCATCCACATCATGCTCTGCTTGTGCTAACATATCTGCTGCAACCCAACTTGGATTTGCGCTATCATCTGCGATGATGAATGCTTCAGTAGGTCCTGCGATAATATCGATTCCTACATCACCGTAAACTAAGCGTTTGGCTTCTGTAACAAATTTATTTCCAGGACCAGCAATTACATCGGCTTGTGGGATTGATTCAGTTCCGTAAGCCATGGCTGCAACTGCTTGAGCGCCACCGAGGGCGTAAACTTTATCGATTCCACAGATATATGCTGTTGCCATAATTCCTTCGTCGGCATAAGGTTGAGTTTTATCAACTGGATGAAGGGCAGGTGGAGTACATAAAATTGTTTCGTTACATCCACTTGCTTTTGCAGGGGCTGCACACATCACAAGGGAAGAAAATAGAGGAAATCTTCCTGCGGGAACATAAAGTCCTGCTCGTTCAACTGGAATGATTTTTTGACCTGTAAAAAGTCCTGGCTCAAGTTCGGTTTCAAAATCGTAAAAGCATTCTCGTTGTTTTTTTGCAAATTTTAAGGCTAATTCGTAAGAATGAGATATGGCATCATAAAGTTTTGGATTTTCTTTTTGCATTTTTTCTGCACTTGCTTTCAAAACTTCTTTTGAAATTTCAAAAGTTTGTGGAGATGCTTTATCAAATCCTGCATTAAAAAGTTCGTCGTTAATTTGATGAAGAGCTTTGTCGCCATCAGCTTTTACTTTTGCAATAAAAGATTGCACTTTTTCTGTAACTGATGAACCTAAAGTTCTTGGTTTGTAAAAATCGTTAGAAACTTCGTTTGCATTTATAATTTTGATAGCCATAATCTTATCCTTAATTTGTTTTTGTAAAAAACTATTTTTTGTGTCGGCGGTCAAGTTCTTGTAGAACTTCTTTCCATGTAACGCCTTCTTTGTACATAAGAACATTTAAGAAATATAGAAGGTCGGCACATTCCCAAACAACTTCGTCGTGATTTTCGGCTTCGCAAACTTCTTCGGCTTCTTCTTCAACTTTTTCCCGAACAAGTTCATCGTCCAAAGTTGCTGTGTAAGAACCTGGTTTTGGATTTGCAAATCGTTGTGCGATAACATTGTAAAGTCTATCCATTGTAGATTCTTCGTCTGCTTCTGAAGTAAAACAAGTCCAGCTTCCTGTGTGGCAACTTGGCCCATGAGGAATTACTGTTGCTAAAACTGTATCTCGGTCGCAATCGGCTCTGAGTTTTACAACTTCTAAGAAATTGCCTGAAGTTTCGCCTTTTGTCCAAAGAACATTTCGGCTTCGGCTCCAGAAAGTGAGTTTTCCTGATGCAAAAGTTTTTTCAAAAGCTTCTTTGTTTGCATATCCCATCATTAAAACTTGACCAGCTGGACTTTGAGCAATTACAGGAATTAATCCTGCTGTTTGTTCTTGAGCTTTTTGCCAGTTCAAACATTCGATAAAGCAATCTTTTAAATAAACTTTTTCTGTGTAAAGTGCCATTCCTAATTGAACATCACAACCTAGTTTTTCTAATTCTACAACTTCTTCAAGTGATGAAACTCCACCTGCTACAACAAGTCGGCAAGAAACTGCATTGCGTAATTCTTTTACGCGAACAGTATCTGTACCTTGCATACAACCTTCTTTTTCAACACAAGTGAATAAAAGTTCTGATGCAAATTTTTCAGCTTCTTTTGCGCCTTCGATAAGTGGAATTCCGATTGTTTCTGTCCAACCTTTTACAGCAATAATTCCATCGATTGAGTCAACAGAAATGATAACTCTCTGTTTTCCGATTGTATCAACTAATTCTTGTAAAAATTCTGTGTTAAGGATTTTTCCTTGTGCGCGTTGTTCTTCGTTTGCCCAAGCGAAAGAACCGATAATAACTTTTTCTGCTCCAAGAGAAATCAATTCTTTTGCTTGTTTTACAGATTTAATTCCGCCACCAACTCGAACATTGCTTTTATGCAAAAGAGATTTTAAAATTTCTGTATTTGCAGTAGTTACCTTGCCTTTTTCGTCTGTGTGAATATTTCCAAGGGCTGCATCTAAATCGATAACGGCTGTTTCACCGTATTTGTCAAATTCTTTAATTAATTCGTCAGCATTATCTCGTTCAAGAACTTTGTCTTTTCCGTTTTTTAGCTGAACAACTTTTCCGTCTTTTAAGTCTATTGAAGATATAACCATAAAACAATTTTACCAAAAATGTCTAATGTTTTCAATATTATACAAAAACCTTTGCCATAAATGCTCTTTTTAGTGTATAATGTTATGGAAGATGTACGAACGAAAATTAACAGATTCTCCAGATATTCTCATAAAGAACGGAAAACCACAGTTTGGTTCTTTTATAACTCCACCAAAGTCTTTGGATATAAAAGGAGTAAAAGAGCCTTTTGGTGTATTGCCATTACCAACTTTTATTACAAATTTAAGAATTCGAAGTAATATTTCTTTTGTTTTTTCAACTGATGAATATTATGGAACAATCGATTTATTGGATTCAAAAATATATGGTTTTTTAGAAGTGAATATTTGGGAAAAGCAAACCCTAAAACGATACACATATAAAAATATAATGTTTTTAATTCGTCGTCTTATTCCAAAGAATCTTGAAAAAGGTAGATGTTCAACTTTTTCAAAAAATCGTAAGATTTATTTTTCTTGGGACAAAGAAAAAAATCGATTTAATTTGGTATTTTACTTAAAAGGTGATAATGTTAGACCGACTTTATCAGGATCTTTTTCTACTTCTAGTTGGTCAGAAAATCCTTCTTTTACATCTGTTCTCCCTGCTCCTGTAATGCGTCGATGTTATGCTTCTTATCAACAACCAATTTTTATTGAAGGTGGCCTTTGTGTAACAAGAGGGAAAATGCTTCCTTTTTATCTTTCAAAGCAAAGTCAAAGTTTATTTGTTTTAACAAGAGCATATTATAACTCAAGAACTGTAAATAATCTTATTTCTGGAATTGGAAGGGTGGGAGAAGATACTGTTACTTTTAGAATTGCCGATATGTCTATTCTTCCTCCAGATAAAAATACTTATAACGATAATGTTCTTTTTGTTAATAATGAAATAACTCCACTTCCGCCTGTAACGGTTACTCATCCTTACGGAATGTCAAAAAAATGGATTATTCAGGATACAGAAAATATGATTGACTTGATATTTACACCAGAGTCTTCAAGTCAGAGAATATTAAGTCTTGTTTTGCTTCATGCACAATTTTTTACAGTTTATGGAACTTTCGAAGGTGTTTTGATTACAAAGGATGGAAAATCAATTACTTTAAAAGATTTTCCTGGTATTATAAAAAATCAGAGAATGCGATTATGAGTGATAACGTAAAAGAAAAAAAACAAAAACCAAAGGCAATCTATGAGCCTGGCGAATTGGACAAAGTACGAAAAAATCTAGGTGATATTTCTCCAGAAGAAGCAATGAGAGTGGCGAGTGTTCTTGGTGGAGAAATCGGTATTGAAAAAACTCCTCAGTATGATAATTTTAGTAAGAGTAGAGGCGTTTATGTAAAAAACAAACAAGATAGACCGATTATTACAAGAAATCCGGTTTCATCTTCTATTAGTAATAATAGAACAATTGAGCCTTTCCCAAAAGCTTTAACATTACCAAATATTTCTCCAAAAGATAAATCAATAATTGATAAATTGATGGCTAGTCCTGAATATAAAATTAAACGACCTCAGAATTTTATCAACTTTTTATTTTCTATTGGAAAACTTCCGGATAGAGTTTCTGCAGATTTTATTTCTATCACTTTATTAAATTATATTGGACATATTCAAAAATTTACTTCTTGTGTAAAGCGTTTAATGAGTGCTGGGTCTGAACTTTATAAAGAAAAGATAAAAACGATTTTTTCTCCAAAGTATAAGATGTTGAATTTTGTAACACAAATTGATTTAAATATAACTCAGGATTTATATAAACAACTACAAAAAACACCTAACCAAATCACAGTAACAAGATTAATTCCTTTTATAAAATCTATTTACAAACCTCTTATTACTTTGTATTTCCTAGGTGAAGGACGAATTACAGCTTATATAAAAACTGTTTATGCAGAAATTGCACCGGATTCAAAAGTTCCAGATGAAACTTTATTACAATATACAAAAGAAGCTTGTACAGAATGGATTTATATAAACGGACAAGTTATAAAAGGTTTATATCCATTGCTTTTGAGAATGTGTGGAACTGAATTTGTTTCTTATCCAAAATTCTTCAATACAAAAATTTCCAAAATTTTAGAATTTTTAGATATGACAAAATTTGATTTGATTCTTCCTGAAGATAAAAAAATAAAAGAGTCTACAACAGAATTAAGATCAATAAATCCAGAAGAAGTTTCTCAAAGTGCTGAGGCTGAAAAAAAAGAAGTTTCAAATGAAACTGTGTCTGAAGAAAAAGCTGAAGAATCAAAAGAAGATGAACAAGAAAATGAATCTTCTTCAGTTGTATTAAAAGGTTTAGATTTGCTTGAAAGAATTTTCCCTTCAGCTGGTTGGGATAACTTAGGAAAAGAAGATTTATTTCCATACTTTCAACCGTTGTATCAATTTAATGATGGTTTTAACTTGATTTCTCCAAGAAATCCAATTCAAGTTACAATTGTTCTTGTGCGTATTCTTGAAGATTTTTTTCAGGCTTGTCGACATATCAATTTTACTTTAGATAAGGATCCTGATTTTGAAAGTTTTGAAGATAATTTGTCTGATGTATTTTCTGAATGGTCACTTTATAGAGAAGTTCTTTTTGATAAAGACTATTTAAGTGAATTGAAAGAATATGTTAATCAAATTTATTCTGAAGCAAACTTTAAAAAACTTCCTTATGCTAAAAAGAAATTGTCAAATATGCAATGGCAAATAAAAAATATGTTTTTGCCTCATCTTTCTTTTGATTTAGTTTTTATGGAACGACCAAACAAAGATGGAACTTATAAACCTTTACAAATTAGAATTGAATATCTAAAAGCAATTTTTTCAACTTTAATTGCACAAGTGGAAGGAGTTTCTAAAACTGTATCTGGTGCTCCAAATATCTTAGAAAGATATCACTTTGATATTCCAAATGTTGTTTCAAAACGAATTGATGTTTTGCTTGGTGGTAAAAAATCTAAAAATGGAACTAATTTAAATCTTTTGAAATATACTTTAAGTATAATTTGTGTTTTAGATTGGTGGATAAATAATGAAAATAGTCCAGCCTACGAAGTAGACAACGAAATTCCTTATCGAATTTCTCTTGATGATGGAGCTCCTATTTTTTCTGTTCCTTTGCGTTCTGACCAAAATAATTTGTTTATTAAATCTGTAAAAGCAAGAGCAAATGCTACAAAGCAATAAGGATTATCAAGGAAATTTTACTTCCAATTTTGTTGCTATAAAATAAAAAGCCCAAAACGAAATGTTTTGGGCTGACTAAAAATAATCGTCATCCCGAATTTATTTCGGGATCTAAGTAGATATAGTACTAAGATTCTGAATCAAGTTCAGGATGACAACATTTTTTTAGCAATTAGATTGCAGCTAATCCTCTATCAATATCTGCAAGGATATCTTCTACATTTTCAAGTCCACAACTAAAGCGAACCATTCCACCGTCAATTCCTGCTGCAACAAGTTGTTCATCAGTTAATTGTCGATGTGTTGCACTTGCAGGGTGTAAAACACAAGTACGAATATCAGCAACATGAACTTCGTCAGAAGCAAGTTTTAATGCGTCCATAAATCGAACAGCGGCATCTCTTCCGCCTTTAATACTGATAGAAATTACTCCACTACAACCTAAAGGAAGATATTTTTTTCCAAGTTCAAAGTATTTATCGCCTTCAATTCCTGGGTAAGAAACACTAGCAATTTTATCGCTTTTCTTAAAATATTCTGCTACTACTTTTGCGTTTTCACAGTATTGCTTCATTCTGATTGGTAAAGTTTCTAGACCAAGATTAAGTAAGAATGCTGAATTTGCAGCTGGATAACAACCAAAATCTCTCATCCATTGAGTTCTTGCTTTTACGATGTATGCGGCATTTCCAAATTCTTTGATGTAGCAAAGTCCATGGTAACTTTCGTCTGGTTCTACCATATCTGCAAAAAATCCTGTTGCTTTGTATGCTTTTTCCCAGTCGAATTTTCCGCTATCAACAATTGCGCCACCACCTTGAACAGCGTGTCCGTCCATATATTTTGTGGTAGAGTGAATTACAATATCTGCTCCCCATTCAAAAGGACGACAAAGAATTGGTGTTGCAAAAGTATTATCAATAATCAATGGAACATTTTTTGAGTGAGCAACTTTTGCCCATTTTTCAAAATCAAAAACTGTTAATGCTGGATTTGCAATAGTTTCTCCAAAAACACATTTTGTATTAGGTTTAAATGCTTTTAAAATTTCTTCTTCTGAAGCATCAACATCAACCCAAATACATTCAATTCCGAGTTTTTTTAGTGTTACAGAAAAAAGATTTACTGTACCCCCGTAAATTGAAGAACTAGAAATAAAACTATCTCCTGCAGAACATAAATTCACAATTGAAAGCAAACTTGCAGCCTGTCCACTTGATGTGAGCATACAACCAACGCCACCTTCAAGGTCTGCAATCTTTTTTTCTACTGCTTCACAAGTTGGATTTGCAAAACGAGAATACATAAATTCAGTTGGTTTATCAAAAAGTTCTGCAACATGGTCGCAAGAATCAAATCTGTAAGTTGTACTTTGTACGATTGGAACAACGCGTGGTTCCCCGTTTTTTGGTGTGTAACCAGAATGTAAACATTTAGTTTCGATTTTCATAAAAACTCCATTAAAAAGTTAGTGAGAAAATATGGACTTAAAATTTAAAGTCTTCTATAAATTTATTACATAAATAGGTGATTTTTACAAGCAAAAAATGTATAATGAAGTATATTTTTTATTCATATGAGGTAAATATGTTAGAACTAAAACAATGGCATGACGAAAAGAATTTTTTTTACAGAGAATTTAAACTCTATTTTAGTCAATGTAATGTTAATCAGGATATTAAGTTGGCTGAACTTTTAGCAATAACTTCGGATTCTGCTGTTGAAGATTATCATCAACGAGGATTAACTTTTGAGTTATTAAAAGAAAATAAAATTGCAATTTTAACTTCTCGAATTGCTTATAGATTTCATAAAATGCCAAAGTGTAATGAAATTGTTACTTTGAAATGTTGGGAAGAAGCTCCAAAAGGTTTGCAACTTACTCGAACTTACGAATTAACAAATCAAGCTGGTGAAGTTTTAATAAATGGTTTTACAACTTGGCTTTTAGTAAATCTTGAAAATCGTCGAATTATGAAACCAAGCACTTTTACTTTACGTGAAGAACCAACTTTTACAACTCCTTTGAAAACTCTAGATTGTGGAAAAATTCAAATTCCAGAAAATTTAGAATTACTTGCTGAACGAAAAATCAGTTTTTCTGACCTTGATGCAAATGGTCATATGAACAATTCTCGTTATGGTGAATATATTATTGATAGTTTGCCTTCTGAATTCCAAAACAGAGAAATTGCTGATTTAAGATTGAATTATGCTCACGAAGTTATGTTAGGTGATAAACTTGAAATTTTTGGAAATTTAAATGCTGGTGAAAATCGAGTTGTTGTCATTGGTAAAGAAGGTGAAAATATTTGTTTTGAATCGGAATTATTTTTCAAATAATTTATAAGGTGAGTTATGAATAAATGGCTTAAAAATTTACTTGTTGTATTGGCAATTTTTTCTTTTTCTTACTATTTAATTCTTGCAATTGTAGATGGTTATTTTTTAGGAATAACTTTGTTGTGGATTGTAATCGGGATTATTTGTGTAGGCTTAGTTGTTCTTGACTCAAAAGGAAAATTCCCAAAAGTAAACAAAGCCATTTCTTCAATTATACTAATATTAGTTTTTCTTTTTGCTGGATATGCTTTATTCAATTTAGGTTTTATTTTAACACCAAAGGATAAAATTTTTACATCAACTCCAGATTACATTATTCTACTTGGTGGCGGATTAAAAGCAAATGGAACTCCATCAAATTCTGTTCAAATAAGAATTGATACTGCTAGTACTTTATGGAAAAATTTTGATAAAAAATGCAAAGTTGTAGTAACTGGCGGACAAATTTATCCTGCTCCTTTCCCAGAATCACAAATGTTAGAAAGGGAATTAGAAAAGCGTGGCGTTCCTGTAGAATTTATTTTACAAGATGATAAAGCTTTAGATACTATTCAGAATTTAAAAAATGCAGCAATTCTATTGAGTGAAAAAGAAAATAAATCTTTGGAAGAAATTTTAAATTCAAATATTGTAATTGTTTCAAGTGATTATCATTTATCAAGAGTCTTATTACTTGCTAAAAGACTTGGTTACAAAAATGTTTTTGGTTTTGGTTCAGAAACTGCCAATTACGCAATTCTAAATAGTTACTTGCGTGAAATTTTAGCAGTAGCAAAACTTCATTTAAGAATTTTATTTACCGGTGAACCTAGGTTGTTGTAGGAACATATACTGTAACTTTTTTGTATTATTTATTAGTGATGGAAATTTTACAGATTTTAATTTTTTAAAACGACAAGTTTGTAAATATATGATATATTCTATATATAGAGGTTCTTATATGGATAGAAAAGAATTTTGTGAGAAAGATGGAATTTTAATTACATATACAGATGATACAGTTTGTTTTGAGGATATCAATACAGCTGAATCTATTCTTTTAAAAAATGATGGAGAAGTTATACATTCAAATTTTGATAAAGAGAAAATACTTTTTTTTCAAAATTACTTAAAACAAATTTATTCTGCTATTGTTGCTTATAGAAATTTAGATGAAGTGGAATTTGCATAATGCCAATTTATATTAGAACTTTAGGGTACAAAATATATTTTTGGTCTAATGAAAACAATGAACCAATTCATTTTCATATTGCCAAGGGGAATCCAACTGAAAATGATACAAAAATTTGGGTTCTTTCAAACGGATCATTCAAAATTGCTCATAATAAATGAAAAATTCATTCAAGAGATTTGTCTAGGATTTTTTCTGCAATGCAAAGTTATTATTTTGACTTTTTAAACTTTTGGAAAAACATATCATAATTCTGAAATAAAATTTTATAAAAAAAAGTTCTTATTCTAAATCTAATATTTTCATGATGAGGATGAACTAAAAAGTTTAAATCATAATGTTATCCTGAACTTGATTCAGAATCTAAATACTGTTTATGTTTAAAAGATTCCGAACTAAGTTTGGAATGGCAATTCTTTTTAAACATCTTTAGTCTAAATTTTTCCTACCCCAACTGTTTCCTCAACACCTTATACAAAACATCTGGCTTAATTGGTTTTTCTACAAAATCATTTATGCCAGATTTGTGATAGATTAAAATATCTTCTTCTAAAATATTGGCTGTAATAGCAACGATAGAAACAGTTGTTGAGTCGTTTCGATTTAAGGCTCTGATTAGTTTTGACATTTCTTGACCGTCCATAACTGGCATACGAATATCTGTAAGAATTAAATCGATATCACCTTCGTTGGAAGATTCAAATGTTTCTAAACCTTCTTTTCCGTTTGTAGCGCAGATTACAGACATTCCTTTTTTTTCTAAAAGTTCTTTTATAATTTCAATATTCATTGGATGATCTTCTATCAATAAAACTTTTTTGCCTTTAAATTTATCTTCTTCTGATAAGTAATTTTCTTGTTCTTGTTTTTCTAAAATAGGTAAATCTAAGTGAATAATAATAGATGTTCCTTTACCTTTTTCACTTTGAACTGAAATTGTTCCGTCCATTAATTCAACGATACTTTTAACGATAGAAAGTCCAAGTCCGGAACCTTGAGCCATAATTTCAACATCATTAGCTTCTTGTTCAAAAGGTAAAAACATTTTTTCTTGAAATTCTGGGCTTATTCCTATTCCTGTATCTTTTACACAATAATCGCAAGAGAAAATTCCGTTACTGATTTTTCTATTTTCAAGTGAAAATTCTACAGTTCCACCTTCTGGAGTAAATTTTACAGCATTGGTTAAAAGATTAAAAAATATTTGTTCAAAACGAATTTTATCAACTAAAACAGCAATAGAGTAATAATCTGATGTACATTTAAAAGTGATATTTTTTTGTTTACACAACGGTTCAATCATTGCAAGAACTGTTTTTACAAATTCAGGATATTCATAAGAAACGGGATGTAAAACTAAGTTATCGTTAAAATCTCGTCCCATAACAAGACAATCGTTTACCAAACCTAAAAGAAAGTCGCTAGAATAATTGATTTTTTCTAGGTAGTTTTCAATAGCTTGTGGATTATGTGTATTATCTTTTGCCAAATTAAGATAGCCTAAAATTGTGTTTAATGGTGTTCGCAGGTCGTGGCTCATTCTTGATAAAAAGTTGAATTTTACTTTAAAACTTTCTTCAATTGCTTTATTTTTTATTTTTGTTGAAATATTAAACAAAGCTAAAATGATAACAATAGCAAATAATAAAAATAAAATAAAAATTATCAAAAAGAAGTCTAGTGGATTTGTGTATGCTAAATCTAAAAAACTACCTTTTGAAGTTCTGTGAGTGTTATTTTTTATGGCATTTGTAATTTCTACTTCAGAAATTGAATTTAAAGTTTTGTTGATAATTGAATATAAAAGTGGATGAGCATCTTTTGAAATTCCAATTGAAAATGATTCTGTAAAATTTGGTATGTTACTAAAATTCAATTTATGATATTTTGGGAATGAGAAAAAGTAGTTTAATTCGTATGCATTTAAGATAGTAACATCAGCAATTCCGGAATTTACAGCATCAAGACATTCTTTAATATTTTTATAAGTGATAATTTGTGATTGAGGATTTTTCTCTTTAATAAATTGAACTGTAAAAAAACTTTCTGGCAAAGCAATTTTATTTAATTTAATATCATCTTTAAAAACATAAGCAAGTGTTACATCAATAAAAGGTTTTGTTAAATGTATATTATTTTTGTTTGCCCATTTGTAATCAAAAGCAACTGCGGATAAAATATATCCATTTTTTTGTTTTACTTTTTCAATATTTGTTGCATAAGAATCTGTAGTTACATAATCAAATTCAATTCCTGTTTTTTGCGAAACGATTTCTAAAATATCGATTACTGCTCCTACAGCTTTTTTTGTATCTGGATCTGTACTTTCCAGAGGTGCCCACTTTGGATCATAATAAACTTTGAAAACTTTATTATTATTTATAAAATCAAGTTCTGTTCGTGTAAAAGTTACACTTGTTCCCGTTTGAGATGTATAATGAAGTTTATAAAGTTTTTCATCAAAGGAAGGATTTTCAGCTTTTAATTTTATTAAGGCTTGATTTAGTTCATCTAAGAGAATTGTATTTCCCTTTTTTACAGCGATATATTGTGGTTCTGGGTCAAAGTCGCAAACAATTCTAAAATCATTTGTGTTTGGATTTGAAGTTGACATTGCTGTATCTATTGTTCCATTTTTAAGTGATTCAAATAGTTCTGTTTCTGTTAAAAAATAAATAGGTTTCATAGAAATATTATGTTCTTTACAAAACTTAAAAAAGTTTGGTGTTCTTGCACTATTTTCTATTAACCCAACTGTTAATCCATCTAAACTTTGAAAATCTTCGTAGGGAATTTCTATGTTATTTTTTTCTACAAAAATTGATGAATAAAATACTTTTGAAGATGCTTCTGAAAAATCATAAACTTTTTCTCGCTCTGGATTTTTTTGAACACCGCAAAGAATATCAATTTGTCCATTTTTTAACATTTCAAGGCAAGAATCCCAATCACAATTTGTTATAAACTCTAAATCCCAAGAATTATATTGCATAGTGGCTTGTAGGTAATCGTAGTAAAAACCTGATAAATTTCCGTCTTTATCAATTTTTTGTGCACCTTCCATTTCGTAAAATCCAACTTTTACTTTTTTTCTTTCAATTGAAGGAATGTATGGATCTGAAAATAAAAAAGCAGAAAAAATTGTAAGAACTGATAAAAAAATAATTTTTTTCAAAAGTTTTTTTGTAGAAATTCTTATACCTAACATAATTTTAGTATAGCATTGAAATCAGTTTTAGACTATAATGAATTTTATGAAAATAGGATTTGATAACGATAAATACTTAAAGATTCAGTCAGAACACATCAAAGACAGAATTTCTCAATTTGGCGACAAACTTTATTTGGAATTTGGTGGAAAACTTTTTGATGACTACCATGCTTCTAGAGTTTTACCTGGTTTTCAGCCTGATAGTAAGTTGAAAATGCTTGTTCAACTTGCCGATTGTGCAGAAGTTGTTATTGTTATCAGTGCTACTGATATCGAAAAAAATAAGGTTCGTAGCGATTTAGGAATTACTTACGATATGGATGTAATTCGTCTTTGCGAAGAATATAATCGTGTTGGTTTGATGGTAAGTAGTGTTGTTATCACTCATTATGCAGGTCAAAGTGCTGTAAATCAATTTAAAGCACGATTAAAAAAGCTTCATATTAAAACTTATTTTCATTATTTTATCGAAGGTTATCCTTCAAATGTTGCATTGATAAATAGCGACCAAGGTTTTGGAAAAAATGATTATATTAAAACTACAAAACCTCTTGTTGTTGTAACAGCACCTGGACCTGGAAGTGGAAAGATGGCAACTTGTCTTTCTCAACTTTATCATGATAACAAACGCGGAATAAAAGCCGGATACGCAAAATTTGAAACTTTCCCAATTTGGAATTTGCCTTTAAATCATCCTGTAAATATTGCATACGAAGCAGCAACAGCAGATTTAAACGATGTAAACATGATTGACCCATTCCACTTGGAAGCCTATGGTCAAACTGCTGTAAACTACAATCGTGATATTGAAATTTTCCCTGTACTAAACTCAATTTTTAAGGCTATTTTTGGTGATAATCCATATAAATCACCAACTGATATGGGTGTAAACTTAGTTGGAAATTGTATCGTTGATGATGAAGTTTGCCAAAACGCTTCTAAGCAAGAAATTATTCGTCGTTACTACAACGCTTTGGATAAATTAGCAGATGATATTCCTGCCGAAAATGAAGTTTACAAAATCGAACTTTTGATGGGAAAAGTAAACACATCAACTGATGAAAGAAAAGTTACTGTTCTTGCAAAACAACGAGCCCAAGAAGTTGGACTTCCTGCAGAAGCAATTGAATTGAAAGACGAAAACGGAAATCCAATCTACATAACTTCAAAAACTTCTGACCTTTTAGGTGCTTCTGCTGCCTTATTGTTAAATGCCTTAAAGTATTTAGCGGGAATTGACCATGATGTACACTTGATTCCTTCTTCTGTAATTGAGCCAATTCAAAAAATGAAGATTGAATATTTAGCCGGAAAAAATCCGCGCCTTCACACAGACGAAGTTTTGGTTGCTCTTGCTATGGTTTCTACAGAAAATGAAAATGCAAGAAAGGCTTTAGAGCAA
>JAXJWW010000014.1:0-1957 GCA_036307825.1 Treponemataceae bacterium
CGCTAGTGCTGCGCTACGCTTGCAATGCTTCGCATTTTCATCTTCAGATTGCGTGTTTTCTTCAATAAAGTTGTTTAATTTTTTTTGCACAACTTTATATAATAATTTTAAGCGCTCTACTTTTTGCGGGAGAAAAATCTCAGTCGTCAAGGCAGGGTTGTGTCATTTTGTGTTTTTATTTACATAATTTCTTTTTCACGAAATTCTAAACTAAATCATTTTTAGCGTTCTACTTTTTGCGGGAGAAAAAAATTCACCCTCAAGGCTTCGGCGTGTTTATTTTTGTTTACGCCCTTTTTCTCACGTAATTTATTATTTAAATTACAGATTTTCTTTTGCGAAATTCAAAACAAATCATTTTCAGCATTTTACTTTTTTTGGGAGAAAAATCTCAGTCGTCAATGCAGGGATGTGTCATTTTGTGTCTACGCATTTTTACCGTGCAAATTAGTTATTTACAATCTTTCTCTTATACGAAATTCTAAGCTAAATCATTTTTAGCGTTCTACTTTTGCGGGAGAAAAAGTCTATCCCGAACATAGCTCTCTTACTGCGCAAATAATTTTTTTTGTTATCAAAAATTATGACAACTAATTTTATGATTTTCTGAAATCGATTTTAATTCTGGTTTTTCTGAAAAACATTTTTCAGTTGCCTTTGAACATCTTGGAGCAAAAGGACAACCTTCAATTTTAATTTTATCAATTTCAGTTTTTAAATTTTTATTTTCAAAATTTTCTTTTTCAAAATTTAACTTTTCATTTTTATTTGGAACACTAGAAAATAAAAGTTGTGTATAAGGATGCAATGCTTTTTCATACAAATCTTTTGCATTTGCTTCTTCCATCAATTCACCTTTATACATTACTCCAATTCTATCACAAAAGTAACATGCAACTTTTAAATCATGAGCAATAAAAATCATTGATAAATTTCTCTTACTTCGAATATCTTGAAGTAAATTTAAAATTTGTCCTTGAATAGAAACATCCAAAGCAGAAACAACTTCATCACAAATTAAAATTTCTGGTTCCATCAACAATGCTCGTGCGATTGAAATTCTTTGGCGCTGACCTCCAGAAAAAGCAGAAGGATATCTTTCTAAATCTTCTTTTGATAGTCCAACTTCTTCAATTATTTTTACACACTTATCATAAACTTCTTGTTTAGAAAATTTTTTACTACTCCACTTTAACCCACTAGATAAAATTTCTAAAATATTCATTCTTGGATTTAGTGATTTTGCAGGATCTTGAAAAACATATTTTACTTTTTCTCTATAAGCTGACAAATCTTTTTTATTTAAATTTGTTACTTCTCCAGTTTTAAAATTTGGAATATCAAAATAAATATTTCCGTTATCTGCATCATACATTTTTACAAGAATTCTTGCTGTTGTTGTTTTTCCACAACCACTTTCTCCTACAAGTCCGTAGGTTTCGTTTTTATGAATATCAAAAGAAATATTATTTACAGCATAAACAAATTTTCCGTACTTAGAAAAAAATCCACTTGCAAGATTAAATTTTTTTTCAAGATTTTTTACGCTCAATAAAATTTTATTTTCCATAACAAACCTTCTTTACAAAATTTTTTGATTCACATTCTACAGATTTATTTTCAGAATTACATCGTGGAGCAAAAGAACAACCTTCAATTTGAATTGTAGGTTCAATAACTTTTCCTGGAATAGAAAAAAGTTTTTCGTCTGTATAATGACTTCCAAATTTTGGAGATGCTTTTAACAAACCTTGTGTATATGGATGTTGTGGATTTTCTAAAACAGATTTTGTTTTTCCTTCTTCCATAATCAAACCACCGTACATTACAATTATGTCATCAGAAATTTCTGCAACTAAATCAATATTGTGGCTAATAAAAATTATTGAAAGATTTTTTTCTTGCTGTAATTTTTTTAGTAGTTGAACAATTTGATTTTGAATTGTTACATCAAGAG
>JAXJWW010000015.1:0-6398 GCA_036307825.1 Treponemataceae bacterium
AACCATAACAGTTGTTGCACTTGATGATTGAATTATTGCAGTAACAAAAAGACCTGTAAGCACTGCTGTAAATCGATTTCCAGAAACTACACTTAAAAGTTTTTGTAGTTTATCACCAGCACCCTTTTGAATACCAGCACTTAATAAATCCATTCCCCAGAGCAATAAAGCAAGGGCACCAACAAAATTCAAAATCGAAGTAACTACAGATAAAATCATCTTTGCTCCATTAAGATATTCGAATTTGTGATAAACACAAAACGAGAATTTACAAACTAAAACTACTTTTTTTTAATTAAAAAATCAAGATAATAAATAATTTTTCTTGCAAAAAATTAATCCTATTTGTAAACTGAAATAAGTATTATTTTGTAAAAAGAGGTAAGTTTCATGAAAAAAAATCAAACCCCTGAAAAACATTTGTGGCGTTTTGTTCAAAATGGCGGATTGATACAACCACAAATTTCTACAATTGATGATGTGTTAAATATCGAAAATCTTGACCCAAAAATGTGGACTGCTCTTGCTTGTCCTGTTTCTGGATTGGAATTTAGCGAAGAAACATTAACTCTTTTAGACTCTGATAAAAACGGTCGAGTTCGTATTCCTGAAATTTTAAGTGTGATAAATTACATAAAAAAATATTTTTCAAATCCACAAGTGATAATGACAGAAGGCGACACAATTCCAATTGATGCCTTAAGTTCAAATAATTTTGACTGTGGACATTCAGCAAAAGATTCAGCCATATCAGTTTTAAAAATATTGAATAAGCCTGAAGCAACAGAAATTTCTTACGCTGATGTTTCTGGAAGCGACAAACTTTTTACAGCAAATGTTATAAATGGAGATGGAATACTTCCTGCAGAATGTATAAAAGATGAATTTGTCTCTAAGGTTGTAAAAGATATTATCAATTGTACAGGTGGTTCAGATGATATTAGTGGCGTAAAAGGAATCACAAAAGAACAAAAAGATGAATTTTTTACAAAAGCAAAGGAATTAAAAAATTGGCGAGAAACAGCTGGGGTTGAAGACCCAAAAATCTTTTTCTTAAAAGATGCAACAGATTCTGCTGCAAAAGCATTTACCAAAGTAAAAGATAAAATCAATGATTATTTTTTGCGTTGTTCTTTAATCAATTATGATGAAAATGCAAAAGAAATTATGAAAGCCCAAAATGAAAAAATGTTCTTGGCAGAAGACGGATCTCTTTTAAGCAAAGAAAAATTATCACTTTTACCTATCGCCTTGTGTGAAGCAGGAAAATCACTTCCATTAGATTCAACAATAAATCCTGCATGGATTTTTGAAATTAAAGAGTTCAAAGACAAAGTAATATCCCACTTGTTTAAATCTGAAATTTCAAGTTTGAGTGAAACAAATTGGCGTAAAATAGAAGAATTTTTTGTTCCATATTTAACTTGGTATCAAGCAATGCCTGAAAATTCAGTTTCAGCTTTAGGATTAGATAGAATTGTTGAAATTCTAAATTCCGATGCCGAAAAAATAATTGACGATTTATTAGAACAAGAAAAAAATCATCCACCAATTGCACTTGCTTCCGTAGAATTAAAAAAATTGATTCTTATCCGTAGAGATTTTGTAAAACTTCTTAAAAACTTTGTTTCTTTTGAAGATTTTTACAATCCAGAAAAAAGAGCTATCTTTCAAGCGGGAACTTTATTTATCGATGGGCGTTCTTGTGATTTGTGTTTCAAAGTTTTGGATATTGCAAAACATGGAACAATGGCATCACTTTCACAATGTTTTTTAGTTTATTGTGACTGTCTAAAAAAAGATAAATCAGGCGAAAAAATGCAAATCGCAGCCTTAATCAGTAATGGAGCAACTGATAACTTACTTGTTGGTAGAAATGGAATTTTTATCGACAGAGCGGGGAATGACTGGGATGCAACAATTGTAAAAATAATTGATAATCCTGTAAGTATAAAACAGGCTTTCTGGGCACCTTACAAAAAAATCATGAGATTGATTCAAGAAAAAATTGCAAAATCTACAAATAATGCAGAAAGTAAAGTTTTTGAATCTATGTCAAAAGTTGTTGAAAATCCATCTGAAATTTCATCAACACTTCCTACTAAAAAAACTGATGTTGGAACAATTGCAGCCATAAGCGTTGCATTTACAGGTATCGCTACCGTTGTTGGTGGAATTATGGAAGCTTTCTTAGGTCTTGGAAAATGGATTCCACTTGGAATTATCGGAATAATTTTAGTTATTTCTCTACCTTCAATGTTGATAGCTTGGCGTAAATTAAAACAAAGAAATATCGCACCAATTTTGGATGCTTCAGGTTGGGCAATAAATGGAAATGTAAAAATCCCTACACTTTTAGGTGATAGTTTAACAAAACTTCCTGTTTACCCAGTAAAATCTTTCTTGGCCACAAAAGATCCTTACGCAAATAAAAAATTTCCTACTAAACGAGTGATTTTTGGTGTAATTCTACTAGCAGTTATCGTTATTACAATAATTTTAGCAGTAAAAAATCCCAACGGAATAAAAGGTGTGTGGGAAAACATAAAAGCAATTTTTATAAATAAGTAAAGGAAGTTGCCACACGAATATGTTCGAACCAGCAATCTTCAGGTTGAATGGAGTATGAGTGGATGAAATCTGGAATTGCTGGGCAAGAAAATTAAATTCGGTTTTAAGTAAAAAGTGTCACACGGATTCGAAAAGTCTAACGACTTTTCTGGTAGTATGGTAAGTTTTTTGCGGTATATTTAATTGCTAGGCAAAAAGATTTGTTTTACTCGACATCTTTTTTTATTCAAACTCGGGAAAAGTCTACAAAGTACAATAAGTGCAGAGAAAAGGGCATTGCCATACAAATTTCCGTAATTCCGAACTAGATTCGGAATCTTACTACAACTCGCTAGATGCTAAATCAAGTTCAGCATGACAATTCGTCAAAAAGGCGTAGCAAAAAATTGCCCCAGCACAACATATAGCCCTTTTCTACACAAATTCGTGCAAAAGTTTACAAAGCACATTACGTGCAGAAAAAAGGGCTTTGTCATACAAACTTTGTTTTAACACTTAGTACAAAAAGGCGTAGCCAAAAATTGACACAGCGAAGCCTTGCAAGCGTAGCGCAGCACTAGCGAGCTAGTGGCAATTTTGGGCGAGAGCCTTTTGGGTCTAAATTTGCTA
The DNA here is from genome assembly GCA_036307825.1 of Treponemataceae bacterium. GTDB lineage: Bacteria > Spirochaetota > Spirochaetia > Treponematales > Treponemataceae > RGIG9060. The sequence goes on from JAXJWW010000015.1 coordinate 3,181, forward strand.
TTAACAAAATTTACAGACAAAGCCCTTTTTTCTGGTATTTATATCTTTGTAAGATTTAGCCGATAGCTTCGATTACTAAATCACCCATTTTCTTTGTACCAACAAGTTTTCCGTTTGTTTTAACTTCTTCCATTGAAGAACCAGCAATATCACCTGTTCGCCAACCGTCGTCAAGAACTTTTTCAACAGCACTTTCGATACAGCGAGCTTCTTCTTCCATGTTGAAGTCGTAGCGTAAAAGCATTGCACAAGAAAGAATTGTTGCCAAAGGATTAGCAATATCTTTTCCTGCAATATCAGGTGCAGAACCGTGAATTGGTTCGTAAAGTCCAGGACCTGTTCCGTCACCTAATGAAGCAGAAGCCAACATTCCGATAGAACCAGTAATTTGACTTGCTTCGTCAGAAAGAATATCACCAAACATATTGCTTGTTGCAATAACATCAAATTGACGAGGGTTTCTTACCAACTGCATTGCAGCATTATCAACATACATAAAAGAAAGTTCTACATCTTTGTATTCATCTTTGATTGATTCTGCAACTTCTCTCCACAAACGGCTTGATTCAAGAATGTTTGCTTTATCAACTACACAAAGTTTTTTCTGTCTTTTTTGTGCAGATTCAAAACCGAGTCTAAGGATTCTTTCAATTTCTGGTTTTGTATAGCGTTCTGTATCCCAAGCTTCTGTGTTTTCAGCATTGCGTCCTCTTTCACCAAAGTAAATTCCACCTGTAAGTTCGCGAACGATAAGAATATCCAAACCTGTTCCAACGATTTCATCTTTTAATGGACATGCTGAAGAAAGTTGTTTGAACATAACAGCAGGACGAAGATTTGCGTAAACTTTCATTCCTCCACGAAGTCCAAGCAATGCTTTTTCTGGACGAAGATTTCCAGGAACATTATCCCATTTTGGACCACCAACTGCACCTAAAAGTACAGAATCTGCTTTCAAACATGTATCCAAACTTGCCTGTGGAAGTGGTTCGCCAAATTTATCAATAGCAGCACCACCTGCCAAAACTGTTTCGTATGTAAATTTATGACCAAATTTTTTAGCAATCGCATCTAAAACACGAGTTCCTTCATGAACAATATCTGGTCCAATTCCATCACCTGGAATTAAAGCAATTTTCTTTTCCATAATTTTACCTCTAAAAAAAATTGGGTTTTATAAATAGTATATTTTTTTGCAAAATAAAGCAAGATAGGAATTTTGTAAATGCAGAAATTGATACAAAAATCGCATAGAAATTGTGTATAAGCAGATTCGTACAAAAATCCTTTCGACAGAAAATCCCCCGCGACCTGCGGTTCCTCACTTCGTTCGTTTAGTAAACCTTCGGTTTACAATCAAGTTTTGTTTCACAAAACTTGCCAGTGTCAATTTGGGCTTACGCATTTTTTCAACGACTTTGCTAGGACACAGTTTTTTGCGATTTTTCACTATATTTTGTATTTACACATTGATTCTTGCTTTGTTTGGAAAAGTGGCATAGAAGGTGCGAAGTTGTGGTAAAAGAGAAATATCAAAGGCATTGTGTGAGGGACGGATTTTTCAACGAATTTGCTAGTTCACATTATCTGTGATTTTTGGCTGAATTTTTTTACAAAAAAATTCGAGTCAAGGATTAAGAGAAAAGCTCCTTGACTCAATTTTGTTTCAGTTCTACTTACATTTTAGAACTGAAATCTACTTTGCTTAACTGTTTTTTTGCGCTATCGTAGGCAAAGAATGTAAACAATAGAACCATTGTTGCTCTTGAAATGTTGTTGAGAATAGCAAGTACAGCAGAATTATCTTTCAAAACAACGATATCATAGATAGCAAAAACAATATTAATCATAAAAGTCAAAAATGTTACAAAGCAGAGAATGTTAAAAACTTTGTTATAAATAGAACCATCATTCATATATTCAACAAGTAAAGCACCGATTGCAATAATACAAATCATACTTAAAACATGAATAATAATAGCAAAATCAGTGAAGCCTTCTGAGTTTTGCATTGCGGTAAAGAATGTTGAAATCATTATTGGTAAATCAAATAGTTGTTTAAATACAAAAAAACCTAGCCAAGCACCGCATAAGATATAAAAAACACGATCTTTTCCCTTGCAAGAAAAAATGATAAGCAACAAAGAGAACAATGCTGTTATAATTGGTTCCCCTGCATTAGCAACATTACCAATAGACTCTTTCAATATGATACTACGCAAAACAACTTCTGTTAATGAAATAATTACAAGCGAAATAAGAATTGCAATACCAGCTTTTTTGTCGTGAAGTCTATTTTTCATAAACTCACCTCCTAAAATTTTATAGAATTTAAAAAAATTGAAATAACCGAATAGTTATAGCAAAGAAAAAAAAAATCAATAGGTGTAATAGAAAAAATTTTTTTTTGTAGAGTTTTAGGTGAGAGTTTTAATTGCAGGGCGTGAGGGGTTTATTTGGGTTTGGCATCTGGTAAAAGTGGCACACGGATTCGAAAAGTATTGAATGTTTACAGTCAAAACGACTTTTCTTGGTGGGAGTTATAATTGCAAGTCAAAAAAGTCTTGTTTTACTCGAAGTCTTTTTTTGGGTGAGAATTGCAAAGCGTGAAGGTAAAATTTCATAAAAAAACAACTTTTTTTTCACAGATTTTCATTTAAAATCGCATTTTCTCTTGATAATAAAGATGTACGGAAAATTTGTCATGCTGAACTTGTTTCAGCATCTTTTCACGAAGATTCCGAATCAAGTTCGGAATGACAGAATAGATTTGTATTTATTTCAATTGGTAAATAAATGCAAATAGAATTGCGTTAGCAATTCTGAATCCGTGTGATTTTTATTTTATTGGAGAAAAAACTATGCTCGTTTCACAAAACAAAACACGCCGTAACTACAAGGACTCGGTCTTTGTAGATTTATTCGCCCACGACATAACTGCAAAAGAAAATTTTATTTCGCTGTACAACGCTTTGCATGGAACAAATCTAGACGCAGAAACTACGGAAATTCAACCAGTGATGATTGAAAAAGTTCTTTACATGAAGTATTACAACGATGTAGCTATGTTAGTTGACGGAAAAATCGTGGTCATGATAGAACATCAGTCCACCATCAACGAAAATATGCCATTTCGCTTTCTTGAATATATCGCAAGAATCTACGAAAAAATTACCAATCCAAAGGAAAAGTTCGAGCGGAAGTTAATGAAACTCCCA
>JAXJWW010000016.1:0-41709 GCA_036307825.1 Treponemataceae bacterium
AAATGATGATAAAGCCTTGAGTGCAAGTTATGTCCACAAATTAAAAGGAAGTTGCGGTACCTTAGGCTGTGAGGTTCTCTACGACCAATGTGTAAAAGTGGAAGGTATATTAAAAGGGAAAACTGAAGGGGAACTACAACAAGAGGCTGAAAATTTGTGTAGGATTTATGATGAAACGGGGGATATTTTAGTGGAATGGGTGGGATAATCCGCAGGGATTATCCCGATGAGTACAAATTATTACTGTTGTTGAGATTCTTGTATTTTTATAAGATTGGGAAGAACTAAATTTTTTGAACAGCACGATTAAACTTTAAAAAAAAATAGCTTTTAACCATATCATCTTCACTAATTGTAACTACAGTTTCGCCTTCCTCATTAGCAACAAATTCTTTCTCAAATTTAATTCCCATACTATCTATTAAAACGATTTTAAATTTGTCATAGTTCTCAAAACCTTCTTTTTCGTCAATATTCTTTATGGTTATATTTTCTCCTTGCCCATCTTTTATTACTCTAATGGATTCATCAAAACCAATTCCGTCAACTTTTATTCCATCATGAGTCCAAAAGCTACAACTTTTAAAAACTTCAGATTCTGTTTTATTAACAATTATTACGCTTCGTTTTGAAGAAGTTAAAACTTCACTATTGCTATTTTCAACTTCATTTTTCTTACATGAAAATACAAATAAGGAAACAAAAATACATAAATAAATAATTAATTTCTTCATTTTATACTCCGTTATAAAAACGGCTAGAAAGAATATAAATTTCTAGCCTTAATATTTTAGTTCGTTTTTTGTGTTTTAGATTTTTTATCTTTTGATTCAATATCTTTTATTTTAGGTGGAAGTTTATTATTTTCTATGTATAGCTTAATATCTTCACCTAACTTTACACCATCAGCCTTTATATTTGTAATACCTGTTTTAGAAATAATATTTGATGTTGTTTTTATTAAAGAATCAGTAATTAATTTTCCTTCATATTTCAAATAAAAAACAAATCCTAAAAATGAAGACAACAAGAAAATTATTGAAAAAAAGTTACCCATATAACTATCAATGGAACATAATTCAACAAATCCTAAAACAGCTACAATTAAATAAACATATTTTGAAATATTTTTCATTCCTAGCCAAGACAAAACAACTGCAAGAATTATTAGCCATAAACTATTTCCCATTCCAATTGTTTCTAATAAATCATTAACAAAACCGCTTGATTCAACTGCATCATTTAATAAAACTCTAATAAAGGATGCCAATAACCAAACGCAAAGCATCGAAATTACTACATCAAATGCAGAATTAAAAGACGATTGAATACCTTTCACTCTTAAAACTACAGCAGAATAAATTGCAATAGATAAAATTAAAGATACTCCATTGGTAATAATTCTAATTGTGCTGTCCCTGTTTTTAAGTCAAATTTAAAAAATGTAAGAAAAACAGCAATAGCCAGAAATACAATGGCAGGAATAGGATTAAATCTCTCAAAAATTTTAAAATTACTACCATAAGTTTCTGCCAAGGATTTTTTTAGCTCATTCTCTGCAGTAATTTTTCTTGAAAAACCATCAAGTTCAACTTTCACAATTTGTGAACTTTCAATTTTTTCATTTGCAGGTATTTCTACATCATAATAACATTTCATTGTTTTGCTCCTATAAAAATTTATTTATATCCATCCCTCACACCCTTACAACGCAGGTGAATGTTTCCCTTTACCAACACCGTTTGGATGCCGAGAACAAGTTGTTCCACAAAGTGTTTGCAGATTTACAAACTTTGCACCACAATATTTGCAAGTGTATTGAGATTTTTCTGAACCTTCATACAACTTGTGTTTACCTTTATTACTTCCGGCTGGATGATGATAACAACTTGTACCAGTCAAAGCCTGTATGCTCGGAAATTTAACTCCGCAATATTCACAATAAAAGTTTGCCATTATATTACTCTTTATTTTTATCTATAAAATTAATTTTAGATTTAAATTCGCTTAATCTATTTAAAACAGCTTCAAGGACAGTATTATTTTTCGATGAATTAAGTTTGTTCAGATATTTTTCTGCAGGCGTATATATTTTTGCAAGTTCGTAAATATTTTCAATCGCATCATTATACTCATTTGTATATTTTAATAATGATTTCGCACAATCAAATTTTATTTTATTAATCTCTTCAGTTTCTTTTTCAAGTCTTCTTACTTCTTGAGAATATTGTTGGTGTGCAATTTTATCTTGTCTATTTTGTTCTGTTAAGTGTTGATAATATTCTTCAATGTAAGAAAAATAATCGCCTATAAACTTTTCATTTTGTTCTCTTTTATCAACATTATCACAAAATTCAGAATTATATTTATTACACAACTCATTTGCTTTTCTTATTAAAGCATTTTCCTTAAAATCTTTTTTATACAATTTACCATCACCAGGTAGTCTATATTGAAGTTTTATAGTCACCTCACATAAAATTTCAGCAAGAATACGAAGTTCATCTATTTTTAATTTTGTAAATAGACAAAAAAATGAATTTATATATTCTTCAGAACAACCCAAATCATTGAACTTAGTTTTTAATTTTTTTTCGAGATATTCAAAAGGTTTATCAAGGGTATTATTTCTAAAAAAAATCAAAACAGGAATATAAATTGTTGACAGCATCATATGACACAATAAATCTTTAGGAGTTGCTGTTGTACTTTTCATAGTGTCACTATTTTTCTTTATTGTAATTCCAATTCCAATTCCCGCAGATACTAAAGCCGAAATAATAAAAGGAATTAAGACTACAGGATTAAGAACTGTAATTGTAGTTCCAAATAACCCAAAAATACCACCTACAGTTACAGATGTAGCAGCAAAATTAACTCCGAGTATTGATAACAAACTTGCAATAGTAAGTCCCACGCTAGGAGGAATAATTGTAAACAACTTGGGATATTTACCAGAATATATTTCTGTCATGAATTTTTTTTCTAAACCTTTTTTTATCACTATATTAGTTGCTAAGTTTTCAAACTCTTTTTTTATTTCATCTTTTTGCATAATAAAATCTCCATTAGTAAGTATTAGTAAATAATTTAATTTACTAATACTTTACTCTATCTAAATTGCTTAAACTTTATTTGAAGTACCAAAATTTGCAATAAAAGACTTAAATCCATTTTCAATCTTATCTACTAATTCTGGATTATTAATTTTATTTTTCATATCTACTGCAAATCCTAAAACTCCACCAACAGAAGCACATAAAGGAATAGCTAATCCACCTAAAATCCATCCTACCAAAGGAATCCAACTAATTAGTAAGCCTAAAACAAAACCTGCCAATACTCCAAAAATAGCATTAGGAAATTCCTTTAAAATTAATTTTAGAAATTTCATGAAAAAATCAACTAAAATTTTTCCAATTCGTAAAATAGTTTTACCAACAGTTTGTGTTACGCCAAGAAGTTTTTTCAAAATAGGTTTTATTTTATCACCATGTACACCAAAATCTTGATTATCAATCCAATCTTCGTATTCTTCTGTATCTTCAAGGTCGGCATTCATAGTTTTTGCTTGTTCTTCAGTTATAGTTACAGTTTTAACATTACCTGTAAAAGGATTTTTGAAAGTTAATTCATCAGAAATTATTGAATCATCCTTACAACAAGTTTGAAATCTTCTTACATCTTCTTCTGTAATTCCAAGTTCCTTTATCATTTGTTCCTTTGTATATTCTGCCATCAACTTCCTCCTACTTGCAGTAATACTAAAATTTCATATAGGAATCCCCACCATATCACACTCTATATCACTCACTCTATCAAAATACGACAGAGTAAACTAAATTTTTTAAAAATTTTTCAGAGACGAAGTCTTGGTATTATTTCCTATAGAAAACTATTATACTCCTTAGAATATAGTTTGTCAAATTTTATCCTCTATAGAGAATTATAAAATATCCTAAAGAGTACTAATAATTTACTATGACTATTGAAGAAAAATTGGATATTGTTATTACTCGTATCCGTAAGAAAAGAATGGAACAAGGAATTTCTCAGCAGGAATTGGCAAATATGGCAAATTTTTCGCAAAGTTTTTTGGCAAATGTAGAAAGTGGCAAGAAAAAGCCTTCTGTAATGACAATCCTTCGGTTAGCGGAGGCATTAAATGTAAATCCTAGAGAATTTTTTCCAGAAAACACAACTGATTCTGCAGAAGATATAAAGAAAGAAATTATCAATTTGCTAGAACGATTGTAAATAAAGTCTCGTAAGTTAGTTTATCAATTTACAAAAATTTTCTGAAATCGAATTTATAAGATTAAAATTTTCTTCGGTAAAAATTTGGTTTAATTGATTTAATATAGAAGATTCTTTTAAAATTCCGTTTTGATTAGAAATGATTTCATTTTCGTCTTTGCGAAGTTTTACGAATTGGGCGTAGACTTTTAGAATATCTGTTGGAGGTGTAAAAACTTCACCTTTCAAAGTTTGATATGGAGAATCAGTTTCTAAAAGTAACCATTCAAGTGGTAAATTTTTTACACAGTCCATTGCGTTTTTATTTCCATTAAGAATTGGTTTACCAAAGGAGAAAAATGCATTCACTCCTTTTTTGCGTAAAGAGTTTGCTTCTGTAACAGAGCCCGGAAAAGAATGAAAAATCACAGAGGTAATTTTTTTTAATTTTTCGATACTTTCAAAAATATGACACATACCTTTCCTGCAATGTACAATTATCGGTTTGTCATATTTTATTGCAAGTTCTAATTGTGTATTCCATATTTCTTTTTGTTCTGCAAAAGTTGATTTGTATTCATCTGTAAATAAGTCAAAACCACATTCTCCAATAGCAAAAACTTTGTCATATTTTGTCATATTTTCTATAGAGCTGTCATATTTTATATTTTCAATGTCATATTTAATGTCATATTTTATTGATGAGATGTCATATTTTTTTGTCATATTTTCTGCGTTTTTGTCATATTTATTATTAAAAGTGTCATATTTTGTCATATTTTTGTCATATTTATCATTTAAGGTGTCATATTTTAGTGTCATATTTTCTGTATATGTGTCATATTTATTTTGCTCAATGTCATATTTATTGTCATATTTATTGTCATATTTATTGTCATATTTATTGTCATATTTATTGTCATATTTATTGTCATATTTATTGTCATATTTATTGTCATATTTATTGTAATATTTATTGTAATATTTATTGTAATATTTATTGTAATATTTATTGTCATATTTTTTGTCATATTTTTTGTCATATTTTTTGTCATATTTTAATAAAGTTTCTAAGTCATATAAAATATTTTTGTCCGGATTTTGTGGATGTACTCCAAATGAATGACATATTTTAATTTTGTCATTGTCATATTTTTGTCTTATTTTATTGATAATATCACAATTATTTTGCCAATCTTGTAAACTATGAGAACTCGTACAAATTGAATATTGTCCTATTTTGTCATATTTAGAAAAGAAAAAATCTATCGCCTTTTCTACTTGGAGAATATCGCAAAGATGTAAATGTGCGTCGATAACAGATTCTGAATTAAAATTATCTACCATATAAATAATTATATCATAAAATTTTTACTAAACCAAATAAAATTACTGCCGAAAATAAAGTGTAAGTATTATACCTTATTATTGGAGGAAAATTTTATGCAGACTTACTTATTAAAAAGTCACTCACAAAGCAATGATTATATGACATTATTAGAAGAAGTTGATGAGGGCTATATCGTTAGAATTGTAAGAGACAAAGACGGATACGAAGAAGTTATTACAGATTTTATTAGCAAGATGCTCTTTGATAGTTGTGTTAGAACTGGTTATATCACAAAAGTTGAAGATGTAAAATTAAGTGCAATTACAGCGTAATTATAAAATAACGGTTTGCAAATAATGCAAAGCACGGATTATTTTTAATCCATCAAATTTACAATGGAAAGCAATTTCCAATTTTTCTGATGACTTTTGGTTATTGGCAACAATTGATTTCCAATCATCAAAAAAGCCATCTTCATATAAAAAATAGTACAACCTCCTACATTTTTTTTCTGCTTCCCTTTGGAGTTCCAGAGGGAAGTTTTTTTTATTTAAATCATTAAACAAATTTATAAAATTTTTAATTTCAAGATATTCTTCATCTTTAAATAATTTTGCTTTTGAAAAATTTCCCTCAACAATTTCTTCTAAAGCTTTTCCTGTACCAAACAAAACCCTATCAGAAAATCTTGTGGCGGGCATAACTGTTGTTTGTAAAACTTCAATTGGATTTAAAATTTTTTTTGGATTTTTACTAATTACATTTTTTATCATTTCTTGAATAAAATAAAAATCTTCTCCAGCTAATTTATTTTTCATTCCGCCGCATTCACAATACATTTTATCTGAACAAACAATTACACAACCTAAAGCGGAATAACAAAATGGAGTTCCACATTCAGCTAATTTTTTAGAATGATTTTTAATATAATCTTCATAATGTTGAATTGCTAAATTTAATTGAATCGAATTTTGATTTTGATTATTATCATCAGAAAAATTTTCAATTCGTTTATGAAAAAAATTCATTGTGGCACAGTTCATTTTTTGTTCTAAAAAATATTTTAATTGTAAAATATAATTTTCATCAACTAATGTGTCTGCATCAAGACTTGCTAAAACTTTTGCACCATTTACTAATGCATAATCCATGGCAATTTTTCTTGCCCAACCTACTCCTTGTTTTTCTGTAAAAGCATTTTCTTTTGTAAAATCCAAAACTGAAATTTGTAACAAAGATTGATTTTCAGAATCACCATTTTCTGATTTTTTAATTCGATTTAATTCGTAAATCATTCTAAAGTTATTTTCTATAACTTTTTCATTTGAATTTATTTTATTATTCACACAACAAACAACATGAACTTTTGTATTTGCAACTGCACAACTTATTGAAATTGATTTTAAAGTATTCATAAAAGTTGGATATTCATTACAAACAGGAATACAAATTGCAATTTCAGAAAAATTATTTTTAGAGAAATTTATTTCATCTGGTTTATAAAAAGATTTTTTTTCTAAATATTTTTTTATTGTATCTTTCATTTTGTTTTCTGATTTTAAAAAAAATTATTTTAAAGAATTTATATAATCAACAACTTGTTGTACACGAGTATCTTTTGTTTTAACATCACGATTAAGCCAAAAAATTTTTACGCCTTTTCGTTCCATTCCTCTAAACCAAGTTTCTTGTCGTTTAACAAATTGATGAATTGCAGTATTTAATTTTTCAAACAACTCTTGTTCTGTTAAAATTTTTCCTTGTAAAAATTCTGCAACAAAGCGATACTCAAGACCAAGTCGTTCAAGACGTTCCCAAGAAATTCCTGAATCATGAATTGATTTTACTTCTTCAATCATTCCTTCTTGCAAACGCTGTTTTAATCTTTTAGTAACATTATCTCGTAAAATGCTTCGTTCAAAAGTTGTTCCGATAATAATTGGTTTTATTTCTGGACGAAGTGGCATTTTATCTTCTTCAGAACTTCTGTAATTATTCAATTGAGGATTTGATTTTTTTTCTTGCATAAAAACTTCAATTTCAATTGCCCGTAAAAGTCTGTGGCGTTCTGTAATATCAGTTGAATTATGAAGTTTACTTCCTGCTTTAATTTTTAACTCAGATAAAATTTGTGTAAGTTCAATTTCATTTTTTCCTGCTAAAGATTTTCTAAGTTCTTGATTTGTAGGAACTTCAACTAAATCGTAACCTCGCACAATTGAATCTAAATACATTCCTGTACCACCAACTATTACAGGTAAAATATTTTTTGATTGCATCTCTGTAAAAACTTTGTAAAAATCTTTTTGATAATTAAAGACATTGTATTCATCTTTTACATCAGCATTATCAATTAAGTGATATGGAATTTTTCGTTCTGTGGATTTTCCTTTATCCAAAATATATTCATCTAAATCTTTTCCAGAACCAATATCTAATCCTTTGTAAACTTGTCTTGAATCGGCAGAAATAATTTGTCCATTGTAATAATCTGCAACGCCAACTCCTACTCCAGTTTTTCCGACAGCAGTTGGGCCAAGAATGACAACACAATTATAGTTTTCTGGAAAATATTTTTGACTCATTAATTCACCTTAGCAATTATGCATTTTAAATAAGATGATTTTGGATAACCAGAAAGAACAGGATGATCAGGACCAGCGCCTGTCTTTTCCAAAATTTGTACAGAACGATGAGAATCTTTTGCAGCGTGCATTAACATATCACAAAATTTTACTTCATCAAAAAAATGTGAGCAAGAACAAGTAACTAAAATTCCGCCTTCTTTTAAAATTCGCATTGCTCGTAAATTTATTTCTTTGTATCCACCGTAGGCTTTATCTAATGATTTTGCACTTTTTGCAAATGCTGGTGGGTCAAGAATAATTAAATCGTAAAGGCTTCCGTTTTTTTCTTCTTCTTTTAAGAAATCAAAAACATCTGCACAAATTGCTTTCATTACTTTTGAAGCTTTGTTTTGAATAATATTTGTACGAACAGTTTCAACTGCTTCTTCAGAAATATCAACTGAAACAACACTTGATGCACCACCATAAAATGCATTCAATCCGAAAGCTCCGGTATGAGTAAAAGTATCTAAAACTTTTTTATTTTTAGAAAGTTCAGCAACTTTTTTTCGATTAAATTTTTGATCCAAGAAATATCCAGTCTTTTGTCCATTTTCTAAATCAACTGTTAACAAAATTCCGTTTTCTTTAATTGTGATAACAGGATTATGTTCAGAACCTATCCAACCTTTTTTTTGTTCTAAGCCTTCTTTTTCACGAACATCAACATCACTTCGTTCATAAATTCCAAAAGGATGACAAAGCATATTTAAACTTGAAATAATTTTATCTCTAAAAATTTCTGCACTTAAAGATAAAAATTGAACAACTAAAAATACGCGACCTTCTACATCCACATAGCGTTCAACAATTAAGCCAGGAAGATAATCAGCTTCTGCAAAAATCAATCTGTAAGAATCAGATTTTTTGTAGTACATAAATCTAATATCAAGTGCATCTTGAATACGCTTTTCAAAAAATTGATTATCAAAAATCACTTCTTTATTTCGTGATAAAATTCTAACTGTAATTTTTGATTTATGATTATAAATTCCAGTTCCTAAATAATTTCCAGATTTAGAATAAACTTCAACTTCACTTCCATCTGGTAAAAGATTTTTTTCATCATGATTTTTTACAGATAAAATTTCATTATCAAAAACCCAAGGAAAACCTTGTAAAATTTCTTTTTCTTCATTTGGTTTTAAAAATACTTTTGCTCTATTATTCATATCAAATTCCTTTTAAAGTACAACAAAATAAGTATTCATTTCGCCTTTTCCTTTTACATTTTGAATTTCACCCTTTGTATAAGGAATTGCGTCTTTTGTTAAATTATATGTATTTTCAGAAACATGAATCATTCCTGGTTTTGATAAAGTTTCCATTCTACTAGCAATATTAACTGTATCGCCCCAAACATCATAAATAAATTTGATTTTACCAATAACCCCAGCAACAACTTCGCCAGAGTTAATTCCAATTCGTATATCAAATTTTAATTTTGAAGTTTTATTAAATTCTCTAACATCATTCAAAAGACCACGGGCAAACTCAATCATTTTTACAGCATGATTTTCTGAATCATCTCTAATTCCAGAAATTGCCATGTAGCAATCTCCGATAGTTTTAATTTTTTCAATTCCCATAGATACAACTCTATCATCAAAACGAGAAAACAAATCATTCAATGTTAAAACCAAATCGTTTGGATCAATTGTTGAAGCTGCTTTTGTAAAACCAACTAAGTCAGCAAACAAAACCGAAACATCATCAAATTTTTCAGCAATAAGTTTATTTTTATCCTCTTTCAAATCTTGGGCAACATGGTTTGGAAGAATGTTTAAAAGCAAACTATCTGCTCGGTCTTTTTCAATTTCCAAGTCAACAGTTTTTAAATTAATCATTGTTTCAAGTTGTAATTGATTTATTTTATATCGTTTATTTCTTAAAATAAAAAGAAAAACAATTAAACCACAAATAAAAATTGAAAATAAAATCCAAAAAATTGAACTTTGATAAAAAAATGCTTTTTGTTCAATTTCAATTTTTGCTGACTCATCACACCAAAGCTGATCAGAATTTTCTGCAAAAACTTCGAATGTATATTTTTTAGGTTTTAAGTTTGTGTATGATAAACTTCTTAATGAAGTTAAATTTGAAAATTTAGTTTCAAATGGTGAAAGTTGATATTTAAATCTTACCATTTCTGAAGAAACAAAACTTAAACCAGTATATTTAATTTCAACTCGTTTTGTTCCCGGTGGCAAAATAATTTTTTCAGTTGTAGGATATGAAACACCATCTACAATTACATCTTCAATATGAACTAAAGGTGGAATTTTATTTGACTTAGTTTTTAATGGGTCGTAAATTGCAAATCCATCAATAAGTGTAAACCAAATTCTACCAAGTGAATCGCACATACTTAAACTTGTAGATGTAACACCACCAGAACGCAAACCATCATTTTTGTTGTAAAATTTTGGTTGCATTTTTTGAGAATTATCCTTCATATAATTATCGAAAGAAACTAAAGGAACAGAAAAAATTCCTTTGTTACTTGTCATCCAAACTGTATCAGTATAATCAATTAACATTTGAAAAACTGCATCAGTTCCTAATCCACTTTGATAATTAAAATTGAATAAATCAGTTCCATCAAATCGAGAAATTCCTGTTCCCGTACAAATCCAGAAAATTCCGTTTTTATCTTGAGCAATTTTGAAAATTACATTTCCTGCTAAACCATTTTTTGTGTTAAAAGATTTTATAAATTGATTATCTTTTAAAACTGAAATTCCACCACCGTCAGTTCCAATCCAAATTGAACCATCATCCGCTTCATACAAACACATAATGTATTCATTTTCTAAACCGTCGGCACGAGTATAATTTGTAATTTTTCCATTTGAATCGATAACAGAAAGACCAGTTGTTGTTCCAATATAAAGTTTATTATCAGAAGTTGTAATTGCAACTCGAGTTCTATCTCCTGCTATCCCTTTACTTTGATTCCAATATTGAATAGAACCATCAGGTGATTTTTTTATCAAACCGTATTTTGAATAAGCACAAACTAAAAGTGATTTATCAATCGCTTGTCCAACATGACGAATACGAATATCTTTGCACATACGAGTTAATTCATTTTCAATAAAATTCCCTTTGTAATAACAAAGCAATCCGTTATCTGTTCCAAGCCAAACTTTTCCTGTGTTGTCTTCGGCAATACAATTTACAGAAGAAGGAATATTTATTGTTTTAAATTTACCTGGACTCATTTTTTCAACACCACCGCGGTCTGTGGCAAGCCAGATGTTTCCTTCTCTATCTTCCAAAATTTTTGTTACGTTATTATCTGATAAACCATGTTCTTCAGAATAAAATGATAATTCACCATGTTTTAAAAGAGCAACACCTTTTTCGGTTGCAAACCAAACTGCATCAGAAGCATCAACATAAATATGATTAACTGTGTCGCCAATCATATTTTGTTCTTTTCCTAAAAAAGTTAATTCACCCTCTTCTAATTTGATAGCACCACCAGAAACCAAACCGAACCAAAATGCACCTCGTTTATCTTGTGCAATTGAAGTAATAATATTTGAATTTAATTGTGGATATCCATGGAATTTTTCAAAAGTTCCAGAAACATAAGTGTACAAACCTGTGTAATTTGAACAAGCAATCCAAATTCGATTTGCTGTATCACAATAAATTTCGTTTACAAATAAACCAACATCTTCACTTTTAAAAGGTGTGATAATTTCTTGATGATTATTGATAAAAACTACACCAGATGATGTTCCAATCCAGATATTTCCATTTTTATCTTCTGTAATGTCACGAACAGAATTACTTGGAAGTCCATCTGCCATTGTAAAAACTGTGTAAGTTTTATTTGAAATTTTTACAAGCCCTTCATCATTTGAACCTACCCAAAGATTTCCTTTTGAATCTTCAAAAACGCAACGAGCAGATACAACATTGAATTCTGGAATTGTTGCTTTATTCATTACATAAAAATTTACACCGTCAAATCTAACTAAACCGTCGTAAGTTCCGATGTAAATGTAGCCTTTATCATCTTGAATGATATCAGTAATTGTATTTCCCGGTAAGCCCTCTGCGGCTGTCCAGTTTCGGCTAACATACTCAGACCAAAAACTTTGACTGTTCATATTTTGAGCAAAGACTGAAAATATTAGACAAAAAGATAAAATACAAATTACTGAAAATCGCTTCATAAAAAATTCCTATTTAAGTAAGTCTGATAGATAATCGTCCATTGTGTAAAGTCTGCCTTTTGCAAGTTTTCCAGAAGAAAGACCTTCAACAATCCATTCTGCAGCACGAACTGCACCTAAAGCAAAACCTTCACGATTTCTTGCTTTGTGTGATAATTCGATAGTATCAGCACTTGAATCAAAGAAAACTTTATGAGTTCCCGGTTCACTTCCAAAACGAGTACTTGAAACATGAAGTTGATTTGGTTGAGGTTTTGAATGGAATGCGTCTACCACAATTTCTGTTTTTTTAGGATTTGCTTTCATCACATATTTTGCAATATCAAGAGCAGTTCCAGAAGGACTATCTGCTTTTTGATTATGATGTGCTTCCCAAATTGCAGTATCGTATTCATCATACTCTGCCATAAGTCGTGTTGCGTTTTCTACAATTCTGTAAAACATATTTACACCGATAGAAAAATTTCCAGCGTAAAATAAAGCATTGTTGTTTTGTTTTACAAGTTCTTCAACTTCCTTTAACCGAGAAAGCCAACCTGTTGTTCCAACAACTACAGGAATTCCTAATGGAAGAAATGCTTTAATGTTGTTAAAAGCTTCGTCTGGGTGAGTAAAATCGATTACAACATCAGCGTTTACTTTTGCAACAACTTGTGCTACTTCTTCTGATGATTTTACGATATATTTTGCGTCAGGAGTTACATAGTCGATAGTTGCAACAACATCATTTGAACGTTTTAGTGCAATACTTTCAATAATATGCCCCATTTTTCCATAACCAGCAAGTGCAATTTTCATAAAAAGTCCTTTTGTATAGTAAGATTATTTTAATATTATACAGTAAAATGAAAAAAACTTCTAGAATATTATTTACAAGTTACAACAAGTGATTAGAGAAAAAATTTTTGTGATTTAAATTGCAGGGCGTGGAGGATAAATGTCACGCGGATTCGAAATGTCTAACGCCATTTCTGTAACATAAGAAAATACCTCTCGCAACCAGCCCCTATCTAGCGGAACGAAAAAAGTTTGCAAATCATGATATATTCAGAACTTGCTTAAAAAGTTTTATAAACAAATTGTAAAAAATACGTAGACTGAAATTGTAATTTATTTGTCCAACTTTAGGGGAAAGTGTATCACTAGCGAGCTAGTGGCAATTTCGGTCGAGAGCATTTTTAATAAATTATTTCAAAAATACTTTTTATAAAAGCAAGTTCTGGTGCAAACCTTATTTGCTAAATTTTGAAGTGCTTATTTCGTCGAGAACTTTTTCTTCTTCCAAATTGTATTGTTTTTTATATTCTTCTAGTTGCTTTTCTTTTAATTTTTCGAGAGATTTTCTTTTTTTTATCGCTTCAACGACTATTGCTCGTTTTTCTTCTAAAACGAGTTGTGCTTTTGCAAGTTCTTCAAGCAAAATTTCTTTTTTATAATTTAAACCGTTAACATAGTTTTCAATAGAAAGTAAAAAATTTAAATCAGTGGAATTTGCTCTGGATTCATTACTTTTTACAATTTCTAATGCAATAAATTTTATCTGATTGTTTAAATCATTTACAACAGACTGAGCTTTTCCTAATTCTATTTGTGCTTGATTTTGCTCAAACTCTCTTAAAGAAAGGACTTTTTCTAAAGAAAACTTAAATTTCTTCATATATAAAAGTCCTAATTCTGAATAGATAACTCATCTTCTGGTATTTCAACACCAGTTACTTTTGACAACTTATCTAATGTATCTTTCAAAGAGGAATTTTCCATTTCTTCCTGAATCAAAAACTCTTCAATTTGTGGATGAAGTTCTACGGCTCTATCAGTTGTTGGATTTTTACCAGGTTCATATCCACCAACTTCAATAAAATCCTTTGATTCAGCATAAATTGACATCAAAGTTCGCATTTGACCACAAGCTTCTTTTGTTTTCTTGCCAGAAATTCTATTTGCCAAACGACTAACAGAATTTAAAATATCAATAGCTGGGTAATGATAACTTGCAGCTAATTTTTTACTTAAAACAATATGACCATCCAAAGTTCCTCGTACTTTATCTGCGATTGGTTCATCCATATCATCACCGTCAACCAAAACAGTATAAAAAGCAGTAATCGATCCTTTTTGAGAAGTTCCACTTCGCTCAAGTAATTTAGGAATAAGTTCAAATACACTAGGTGGATAACCTCGTTGAGCAGGTGGTTCACCAGCGGCAAGAGCAATTTCGCGCTGGGCATGAGCAAATCGAGTTACAGAATCAAACATCAACATAACATCTTTGCCTTGATCCCTAAAATACTCAGCAATAGCAGTAGCTGTATAAGAAGCTCTAAGTCGTGCAATAGAACTTTGATCAGAAGTGGCAGCAATGATAACCGATTTTTTCAAACCTTCTTCACCTAAATCCCGTTCGATAAAGTCGATTACTTCGCGACCTCGTTCACCTACAAGAGCAATTACATTTATATCTGCATTTGTATTTCGAGCAATCATACTCAACAAAGTTGATTTTCCAACACCAGAACCTGCAAAAATACCAAGTCGCTGACCTTTTCCAACTGCAAGTAAGGAATCGATAGCTCTAACACCAGTTAAAATTCGTTCTTTAATCGGAGTTCTTTCAAGAGGCGAAGGAGGAGAAGCAATTGCAGGATACCAAGTTTCCGGAATGATTTCGCCTTTATTGTCATAAGGTTTTCCGAGTGCATCAACAACTCGACCTAAAAGTTCAGGCCCTACTCCAACTTTCAAAATTGAACCAGAACCAACAACCTCACAACCAATTTCAATACCCTTTGTATCACCATAGGCCATAAGTTGAACAGTTGTTCCTTGTAAACCACAAACTTCAGCCAAAACCTTTGTATATTTTTCATTTTCTGAATTTTCTAAGTCAGCTCTAAAATCTTCAGAAATATCATTTCTAGGAATTTTTATAGTACAAATTTCGCCAAAAACACATTGAGGACCTTTACTTTCAATAAGACTACCTTTTATAGCAGTTACAGAACCTGTATAGTGAATAGTGTCTACATCTTTGATTGAATTGATATATTTATCAAATAAAGATTTCATAGGCTTTAAAAATCCTGTTTGATTGCACTTGTCTTTGTAATTGTTTTTATAGGTGAAATTTCCAAAATTCTCTGTTCAAGTTCAGTAAGTTGACTAGAAATTCTTGCATCAATTGCACCAAAGTCAGTTTCTACAATACAACCGCCTCTATCAACAGAAGAATCTTCCACAACAGAAATATTTTTGATATTTTCAACAGCTTGAATAAAATCGTTTGTATGTTCAGTTGTAAGTTCCACATCAGCAAGATTTACTCTGATAGTTACATCTCCACGTCCTTTTACTTTTCGTAAAGCCTGAACGATATTGTTCATTACAACAGTTCTTTGGTTTTCTGAAATTACTTTCACAACTTTTCGAGTCATTAACAAAACCAAATCTACAATTTGTTGTTCAGTTTCATCAAGAATTTCTTGGCGTCTAACCATTGTTTTATCAATAATAACATGAAGTCTATCAATTAATCGTTGGGCTTCTTTATTTCCATCTTGAAATCCAGCTTCACTTCCCTTTTGATATCCTTCATCATAAGCTTGAGTCATTTGTTCGTTGCGTTTAATTTCAGCTTCTTGAATTAAATCAAGAGCTTTTTGTTCAGCTTCTTTTATTATTTGATCCGCTTCAGTTTGTGCTTTTTGTTTAATAATTGCAGCTTCGTCTGTTTTTCGCTTAATTACATCAAATGCAGTATTTTCAGCATTATCAACAATTTTCTTTGCTTCAGCCTCTGTATTTGCAAGAAGTTGTTGTTTTTCTTTTTCCCATTGAAGTTTAAATTCATCAGCTTCACGACGCAAATCTTCTGCAGTTGGACCTGTATACTCAGGTTCTTCTTCAACTTCCACTTCTTCCACTTCTGGTGCAAAACTTTTTGCAAGTTGAAGCACAACTTTTTCTTCTGAGTTTTTTATTTCTGCAGGTCTAAAAACACTCTTTGCCATAAATTATTCCCTTAAAAATTATACAACAAGTTCGTCTTCACCACTTCGGGCAATAACAATTTCACCACTATCTTCAAGCCGTCTGATAGAAGCAACGATTTTTTGCTGTGCGTCTTCTACATCTTTCAATCGAACAGGTCCCATAAATTCCATATCTTCTTTCAACATTGCAGCAGCACGCTTTGACATATTTTTGAAAACTTTGTCTTGTACTTCAACATCAACAGATTTAAGGGCTTTAGAAAGTTCTTGTGAATCAACTTCACGCAATACACGCTGAATAGCACGGTCGTCCAAAAGAACAATATCTTCGAAAACGAACATACGCTTTTTGATTTCTTCTGCAAGTTCTGCATCGTCTTCTTCCAAAGATTCGATAATTGACTTTTCGGAAGAACGGTCAACAAGGTTAAGAATTTCAACGATACTTTCAACACCACCAGCAGCTGTGTAGTCTTCGCTAGAAAGAGTAGAAAGTTTTTTCTCAAGAACCCGTTCAACTTCACGCAAAACATCAGGAGAAGTTCTGTCCATTGTTGCAATACGACGAGCAACATCACTTTGAATTTCTACCGGAAGATTTTGCAAAATAACAGATGCCTTCTGAGGATCCAAATATGCCAAAATAAGAGCAATTGTTTGAGGATGCTCTTGCTGAATAAAGTTCAAAAGATGAGCAGGGTCTGTACGACGAATAAAGTCAAAAGGTCTAACCTGCAATGAACTTGTAAGTCTGTTAATAATATCAATAGCTTTTTGGCTACCAAGTGATTTTTCCAAAAGTTCACGAGCATAATCAATACCACCAGAAGTGATAAAGTTTTGTGCTGTCATCATTTCTTGAAATTCTTCAAGAATAGCATCTTTAAATTCTGACTCAATTGTATCGAGACGAGCAATTTCAAAAGTTAATGTTTCAATTTCATCTTCACGAAGATGTTTAAAAATTTCTGCAGAAAGTTCAGAACCCAAAGTTACTAAGAAAATTGCAGCTTTTTGTCTACCATTAAGATTCTTAAAATCCTTAGGCTTTTTTGAACTTCCCAAGGATGAAGATAAATTTCCACTAGATGATTTTGATTGTGCCATCCTATTCCTCCATCAACCATGTTCTAATTAACATTGCAACATCTTCAGGGTGGTCTTTTGCCATAGAGATTGCATTTTCTTGAAGCTCTGCACGACGTCGTTCTTCAACAGACATTGTAACTTCCATTCCTGCTTGTTCTGATTCCCAAAGAACTTTTTCGCGTGCCAATTGTTGTTGTCTAAGATATTCATCTTCTTTAATACGGCGACGGCGTTCAAGTTCTCTACTGATAAATCTAAAGATGATAAATGCAATAAGAACAACAACTACACCTGTTAAAGCATAGAAAATAGTTTGTCTTGTTTGTTGTGCTTTTATATATTTAGCATCTTCTGCTAAGTGTTCAGCAGTTCTATCAAAACGAATATTACGAACAGTTACAGAGTCTCCACGAAGTTCATTATATCCAATTGCATCTTGAACAAGAGCGGTTGCTTCTGCAAGAGTCTCTGGTGAAACAGGAGTATAAATTCTATCAATACGATTATTTGGAAGTAAAACTACATTTCCATTATCATCATATTTCCAATCCCAAGTACCATCAACGTTTACAGAAACTGTAACTCTATCTATAGTAGGACTTTTTTGTTCAGAAATATGTTTTGTGTTTACAACCTGATTTTTCTTTTCTCCAAGTTCTTGTGATGTTCCATAGAGATTTGACATATCAGAATAAACAGGAGGATTTTGACCTTCAATTCCGGCAGGTCCTTCTGGATTATAACCAGTTCCTGTCCAGTTTTTTTCTACAATTTCTGAAGAAAGTGTAATTGATTCTACATATTTTGAGTCATCATAAGGAGTTTTTGGATCATCTTCTTTCAAAATGATAGGAGAATATTCTGTTGCCTCTACAACTTTTTGAGACATATCCATATCAATTTTGATATTTAAATCCTTAACTCTATCGTCTGTAAAAATGTATTGTAAAGCAGTTAAAATTTTTGCTCGATATTGAGTTTCTAAAGTTTGAATGAGTTTTTGTTCTTTTGCAATTACATCAATTCGTTCAATATCCTTCATTCCTTCAAAATCATTAAGGATAACACCAGAAGCATCTGCGATTGTAACATTTTCTTCTTTCAATCCAGGAATTGCTTTTAAAAGAATTTTTTGAATACCTTGAATTTTCTTTTTATTTTCAGTTATATCGCTACCCGGCTTTGGATAAATGATAACACTTGCAGTTACAGGATTTTGATCTTCTTGAAAAAGAGTTTTTTCAGGCATTGATAAAACTACATTTGCAACATCAACTTCATCAAGAGCTTCGATATGTTGTTTAATTTGATTTGTAATAGAACGCTGTAAATTAACATTTCGTTCAAAGTCTGTAGATGTCCATCGTTCAGTATCAAACAAATGCCATGGATCCACATTTCCAGGAACTAAATCTTCACGAACAAGAATTGCCCGCATTTTTCTTGCAGTTGCATCATCTTTTACAGAAAGTATTCCTGTAGAACTAACAGTTACATCTACATTTTCTTCAGCCAAACGATAAACAATATTATCTCTCAAAGTTTCGTCAGTTACTGGTACTGAAAAAAGTGCCACTTCTGTAGTTTTTGAAGATAAATTAACAACTAGAACAAGTGCAACAATTACCGCTACCACGATTCCAATTAAAATTACTTTTTGAATTATCGACCATTTAGACCATAAATCTTTTATTTGTGAAACAAGCTTTTTAAGCCCTTCGTTCATCTAAGCCTCCCATCAGGAAGAAATTTTCTTCTCCCCATGAACGAATATTATCCATCCTATGACATTATATCACATAATTTTACATCTGAAAAGATAATTTTTAGCTTGTTTAGAAATATTTTTCTTATTTAAATAATATAATTTATCAAGGGACATTTCACTTTCCTCTTGACTCACATTTATTTCAGTTATGTAAACATTGTAGAACCGAAATAAAAAAGGTTACAGTCTAATAAACTTAAACCGTAACCTTTATTTTGTATCAAAATTATCTAGTTGTAGTAATTTCGTTCCAACCTTTGATAAGTCTATCAATTACAGACTGAGCCATACTCAAAGAAAGATTTGCTTCTGCCATGGCGATTGTAACATCATGTACATCAACTGAATCTGGATCTGTAATCAACTTTTGAGAAACCTCTGTTGTGGCGTTCTGTTTGCCATTTACATAATCCATTGCCTGTAAAAGCATATTATCAAAAGCAGATTTTTCTGTTTTTCCGTTTACAGAAGTTTTTTTGCCATTAAGATTATTTACATCTCTCAACGGACTTGAACCAATATGATTTATGTCTGTTCTAAACATCTCAAAATTACTAATCATTTTAATCCCCCTAAAAAAAATCCCACCTAAACTTTATTTTATCACATTAACGACCAATTTCAAGTGCTTTTAAGAACATTTCTTTTGAGCCTTGAATTACAGTTGAATTTGCTTCGTAAGAACGAGAAGCAGAAATCAAATCAACCATTTCGTTTACAACATTTACATTTGGATATTCAACATACCCTGTTCTAGGTCCAGAAAGAATTGCGTCTGGGTGAGTTGGGTCATAAACAAAACGACCTTCTGAAGTATCTTTTTTAATTTCAGAAACTCTAACTCCGCCACCTACTCCAGCGTCTTTTGATTCTGGAACAAAAGGATTTCTATATGATAAATCATCTTGAATTGCTTGAGCAATTACCATTTTTCTTTGAAATTTTCCGCCATCTTGAGTTCTTGTTGTAGAAGCATTAGCGATATTGTCAGAAATAACATCTGTTCTTAATCTATCTAAACTCATTCCAGTTGCAGCAATATTTATACTTGTAAAAAGTCCCATAATTTATTCCTTATAAAAATTATTTTAATACAGTCTTCATTTGTGAAAACTGAAATGATTGCATTTGTGTTAAAAGTTGATAATTCAACTGAATTTTCAAGATTTCCATAGCTTCTTGTTCAGCGTCAACATTATTTCCGTTTGCTTTTGAAGTTGTTGTATAATCTAAAACTCTACGAGGTTCTACATCACGATAATCACGAGGAGTTGCTGATTCGATATGACGAGAATCTGTTGTAATCATTTTAAAATCGTCTTTTGAATTTGCTTCTGATTCTAATGCGCGTTTTAATTCACTTTCAAAATTTACAGATGTTCTTTTAAAGTTTGGAACTTCTGCGTTTGCTAAGTTGTTTGCTGTAACATTGTAGCGCAAAGAACTAACATCCATTGCACGATGAAGCAAATCAACTGATCTTGTAAAACTGTTCATATTCCCTCCCAAAAATAAAAAACAAAATACAAAATATACTTCTGTACAATCTAATTTTCGGAAAGTTTAAAAATATATTTAGAAAAAAATGAAAAATTTTTTATATTAAATTGCTAATAAAACTCAATGTTACCAAATTCTAAAATTTACCTTGACAACTTTTAAAATGTAAAAGTATCATAGAACTATACTTATATTGTGGAAAATATAATTATTTTTCGAAGGAGCTTTATTTTATGGATTTTACTACAAATCAGATTCGTAATGTTTCCATAGCTGGTCATGGGCAAACAGGAAAAACCACATTTTTAGAACATTTGCTTTTTACAGGTGGAGTTATTCAAAAACCAGAAACCACAGAATCTGGTAAAACTGTCAGTGATTATACATCCGAAGAAATAGAACACAAGATTTCTATTCACGCTTCTTTGGCTCATATAAATTGGAAAGACACAAATATCAATTTTTGGGATACACCGGGTTCCTCCGACTTTGTTGGCGAAGTTATTTCAGCCTTCCGTTCAAGTGAAATTGGACTTATGTTAGTTGATGGACGTTCTGGAGCACAAATTGAAACTATCAAACTTTGGCGAGAATTAGACCGCCGCAATAAACCTCGCGTTGTTTTTATCAATAGATTAGAAGATGATCGAGCTGATTTTTACGCAGTAAAAAAAGATATTCACGATAAATTTTCTGTAGAAGTTTGTCCTGTAACAATTCCAATGGGAAAAGGCGCAGACTACAAAGGTATAATCGATGTTCTTGAAGGAAAGGCCTACTTCACTCCAGCTGACGGAAAAATCGAAGAAGCAACAGAAATTCCTTCTGAATATCAAGATGAATATCAAAACGCACTTGGAATTTTAGCAGGTTCTGCAGCCGAAGGTGATGACGATTTATTAGTTAAATTTATTGACGAAGGTGAACTTACAAATGATGAAATTGTCAAAGGTTTACAAATCGCTTTTAGAAATAATCGAATCGTCCCAGTTTTTGCAGGTGTTCCATTAAAAAATAGTGGATTAGTTTCTGTTTTGAACTTTATAAACACAATCGCCCCAGATCCAACTTACAGCCTCGAAAATGCAATAAGCCAAGATGAAGAACGCGTTGCTGTAAAATTAAATCCAGAAGGCGAAATGTCAGCATTAGTTGTTAAAACAAGTAGCGATCAATTTTCAGGAAAACTTTCTTATATCAAAGTTATTACAGGAAAACTTACAAGCGATAGTGAAGTTTTCAATATCCAAAGTGATAAAAAGGAAAAAATCGGAAAACTATATCGCACAATAGGAAAAAAATTAGAAGAAGTAAAAGTTTTGAATGCAGGTGATATTGGAATCGCAGTAAAACTCCCTGTTGCCAAAACAAGTGATACACTTTCTTCAAATGCTTCAACTCTTCCATTTATCAAACTTCGACATCCGGAACCTGTTTATGCAATGGCAGTTTCTGCAAAAGATAAAAAAGAAGAAGATAAAATGAGTGAAATGCTTGCAAAATTTGCCGAAGAAGATAGAACTTTATCCTTTAATTACAACACAGAAACAAAGCAAAATGTACTTTCTGGAATGGGTGAATTGCATATTTCAATTATTTTGGACAAAATTAAAACTCAAAATAAAATCACAATTGATACAACTGTTCCACGAGTTGCATATCGGGAAACAATCCAGCGAAAAACACAAGCCGAATACACTCACAAAAAACAATCCGGTGGACACGGACAATATGGTCGCGTTGTTTTAGCAATTGAACCATTAGCTCGTGGAGATAAATATTCATTCACTAATGCAGTTTTTGGTGGTGCAATTTCAAAAGGATACATTCCAGGTGTTGAAAAAGGTGTATTAGAAGCAATGGAACACGGTGTTTTAGCCGGATATCCAGTAGTTGATGTAGGAACAACTGTTCTTGACGGAAAAGAACATCCTGTTGACTCATCAGAAATGGCATTCAAAATTGCTTCACGAAATGCTTTTAGAGAAGCAATGCGAAACGCAGGTCCAATTCTTCTTGAGCCAATTATGAACATTACAGTTTGGGTTGAATCAAAATATCTCGGTGATATTATGTCAGACATGGCAGGAAAACGAGGACGCATTTTAGGACAAAATCCACTTGGTGGTGGAATTGAAGAAATTCGTTGCCAAGCACCACAATCAGAAATTCTAAAATACGCTATTGACTTGCGTTCAATAACAAGTGGAACAGGAAGTTTTGAAACTTCATTTGACCACTATGACCCAATTTCTGGTAAAATTGCTGATGAAGTTATCAAATCTGCAAAAGAATTTATGGCTTTACAACAAGAAGATTAATTTCTAAAAATATAAAGGTGTGGCTGTTTAAAAAATTTTGTCATCCTGAACTTGATTTAGGATCTAAACACTGTCATAGTGAAAAGATTCCGAAACAAGTTCGGAATGACACTAATTTTCATACATATTAGACTGTCTAACCTTTTTTTTATTTTTTAATTTTAACAAAAAAAAGCTTTCTACCCAAGAATTGAGCAGAAAGCTTTTACGTGCATTACAACTAGTATAAAACTAAAATTAGCCTTTGATGTTGTAGCGTTTGTTAAATCTTTCGATACGACCAGCTGTGTCAACCAATTTTTGTTTTCCTGTAAAGAATGGGTGACATGCTGAACAAATTTCAACGTTGATATTAGAAACTGTTGAACGAGTTTCAATTACGTTTCCACATACACATGTAATTTTTGTTAATTCGTACTTTGGGTGTACACCTTCTTTCATATTGCCTCCAAATATTTGAAAAGTCTTGCCCGAACAGTGAGCTACTGCAAACAAAGTCCACAAGACTTCAAATTTCATAATTTGTATTTATTATACAAAATAATTAAAATTTAATCTACCCCATTTCAGAAGTATTCATAGAACGCAAGAAAGCTTCATTGTCTTTACTCTTTGACATTCTATCAAGTAACAACTCGATAATTTCAACATCATCCATAGGACTGATAACTTTTCTGAGAACCCAAATTTTTTGAAGTTGCTCTTCTGTAAGAAGCAAGTCTTCTTTTCGTGTTCCAGATTTCTTTATGCTGATTGCAGGGAAAAGTCTTCTTTCTGCAAGTTTTCTTTCAAGGTCGATTTCCATATTTCCTGTACCTTTGAATTCTTCAAAGATAACTTCGTCCATACGGCTACCAGTTTCGATAAGTGCAGTTGAAATAATTGTAAGACTTCCGCCTTCTTCCACATTACGAGCAGCACCAAAAAATCGTTTTGGCTTATGAAGTGCATTTGAATCAACACCACCAGACAAAACTTTTCCTGAAGTAGGAACTGTTTGGTTATAAGCTCTAGCAAGACGAGTAATTGAATCCAAGAAAATAACAACATCTTTTTTATGTTCAACCAAGCGTTTTGCTTTTTCAAGTACCATTTCTGCAACTTGAACGTGACGTGTTGCTTGTTCATCAAAAGTTGAAGAAATAACTTCAGCATTGATAGAACGTTCCATTTCTGTAACTTCTTCTGGACGTTCATCAATTAAAAGAACAATCAAGTGAACTTCTGGATGATTTGTTGTAATTGCGTTTGCAATTTTTTGCATCAAAATTGTTTTACCAGCTTTTGGAGGAGCAACAATCAAAGCACGCTGCCCTTTTCCAATTGGAGAAAACAAATCCATAATTCGAGTTGAATATTCTGTTGTTACTGTTTCAAGATTTAATTTTTCGTCTGGGTAAAGTGGAGTTAAGTTTTCAAACGGAATACGAGTTTGAGCTGCACGAGTATCTTCATCATTTACTGTTTCAATTCTTAAAAGAGCAAAAAATCTTTCTCCATCTTTTGGACTACGAATTTGTCCATAAATTGTATCACCAGTTTTTAAATTGAAAAGTCTAATTTGACTTGGTGAAATATAAATATCATCTGGACCTGGCAAATAACTATTATGAGGTGAACGCAAGAATCCGTAACCATCTGGCAAAATTTCTAAAACACCAGAAGCAAAAATGATTCCACCGTGATCTGTGTGAGCTTTCAAAATAATAAAAATTAATTCTTGCTTTTTCATTGGTGCAAGATAGTCACTTGTAAATCCATAGCGTTCTGCTAAAGCACGCAAATCATGCATACCCATTTTAGTTAATTCATTAATTGAAAGTCTTGGTTTTGATTCGCGAGTTGCGTCATCTTCGACCGTTAAATTTGCATTTGAATCTTGTTGATTTTCGTTATTATGATTAAATTGTCGTGAATTATCACGTCTATTTGGCATTCGTTTTTTTATTTTAGGTCTTACAACAGTTCTTTCTCTTGGATTACTATGATTTACTGTTGTTTCTGTAGTTGGATTTTCAGATTCAGTATTAGATTTTTCTTCATCCGAAGTAACTGTACTTTCAGAACTTTCTTCTGTTGTTTGATTTTCCACTGCATTTGAAGTTTCGGAATGTTCTTCTTGATTTTCTGACACTAAGTCTAGCTGAAGTTGCTCTTCGTTATTTGTTACTTGTTCTTCAGAGCTTTCAACATTACGCTTCCGTCTGATAGGTGCCATAAATACTCCTTATTTTTTGTCGATACCTTGATATAGAGTAAGTGAATCTTTATATTCAGAAGAATTCATAGAAAATAAATCTGTTTTTTCAGCGCTTTCTACCATAGAAATTTTTCCCTGAAAATCAACACCATCTTCAATTCTTATTCTTGAAGTAGTAACATTCCCCTGAATTATACTTCCGTTTTTCATTTCCACAAATTTTTGAGAAATAATATCACCTTTAACTTTACCAGAAACAACAACGGAATTCACAGAAATACTATCTACATTACACATTGCTTCTTTTGAAATTTCTAAATCGCCAGTTGCATTTATAGAACCATGAAATTTTCCAGTAATAACTAAATTATCTCTAAAAGTTAATTCCCCTGTAAAATCTGTTTCAGTACCTAATATAGTGATATTCTTTTCTTTATTTTGATTAGCTTGTGCCATATATTTTTTCCCAAATAAAACTTTAGAAAAGTATAAAAATTTTTATTGATTTTTTTCCACAGGCAAATTCCATAAGGAATTTTTTAATTCTTGCCCAGAACGAAAAGCCGCCACATAATGAGGAGCAACTGAAACTTTATCGCCTGTTTTAGGATTTCTAGCTGACTCTTTGCCTTTTCTTAGACGCAACTCAAAGGTTCCAAAACCTCTTAATTCGATTGTAGAAGAATCTTTTAATGAATTTTTAACTTCTTCCAAGAAGCTATCAATTACTGTTTGTACAACTTTCTTATCATAGCTTGTATTTTCGTATACAGCTTCAACAAGATCAAACTTTGTAACTTTTTTCATGGAATGTAACTCCTAAAAAAATATTCCACCACAAATAAATCTTGTTCTTTATTTTAATCTAAAAATGGCTAAAAAATAAATTCGATTACCTAAGATACTAAATAAAAAAGTTGCAGACCGTCAAAATACAATTAAGACAGAACCTACAACCTTTTCATTCTAGTTAGCAGCATTAAATGAAGCATTGTATAACTTCATCATGCGTGATTTTTTTCGAGACACAGAATTTTTTGTCAAAATACCTTTTCCTGCAGCTGTATCAAGCTCTTTTACAAGTACTTTGAGTTTTTCTGAAGCCAAAGTTTGATCCTTAGCGTGAACAGCCTCTACAAATTTTCTTGCAGCTGTATGAACAGCACTTTTTGCTGCCTTGTTACGCATACGACGAACTTCGCTCTGCTTGTGTCTTTTTTCAGCAGATGATTTCTTTCCTACCAAAGGAGAACCCCCCAAACAAAAAACTGTAATTCATTTTACTAAACATAAAGACCTTAGTCAAGTAAGATAAAGTATTTATGTTTAATTTATAAAATCCAAAAACTTTCTTGATAAAATCAAGAAAAAAGCCTGCACTAAAACATAAGCACAGGCCTATCTTACCAAAAAGAAAAAAGAAATGTTTATTTGAAATCTTTTGGTCTACGTTCTAAACGTTTACACTGTGTACATTCAGCAACATTCTTTAATCTGCCACTTTCAAATAAAGTCTTCATAACTACTTCACCACCACATGAGCAGAAAAATTTGTGTGTAGTAACCGAAGTACGAGAGTTTTTACTTGCTCCTGCCATCGTCAGCCTCCGAAATAATCGATATAAATCTAATTATATTATCAACTTTAATTAGTGTCAAGCAAGTATGATATTTTACTGCAAATTGTTGATAAAGTTTCCACACAAATATTTGATTGAGGAATACTATTGATAAAAATAGAACCATATCTTTTTGTTATCAATCTTTTATCTAAAACAGTTACACTACCCCTATCAGTTGATTTTCGCATCAACCTACCAAAACCCTGTCGAAATTTAATAACTGCATCAGGAACACTTAATTCCATAAAGGAATTTCCTCCACGCTTACCAATTGCATCACTTCTTGCAGAAAAAACAGGATCAGTTGGAACACCAAAAGGTAATTTTACAATGATTACATGTGACAAAGATTCACCAGGAACATCTACTCCTTCCCAAAATGAATATGTTCCAAATAAAACACTACTTGTATCCTTTTTAAATTTTTCCAATAATCTAAATCTATCATCATCACCTTGTTTGTATAAATTAATACCTGCCTTAGATAAAGTGGAAAAACAAGCTTCAAATGCACTTTTTAGAGATTCATAAGAAGTGAATAAAACCAAAGTTCTTCCATCACTTGCTTTAATTAAACGAGGTAAAACATCTTCAACATAAGACTGAAAATTAAAGTCATCAGCAGGAACGGCATCAGTTGGAACTGCAAAAATTGTATTTTTTTTATAAGGGAAAGGCGACTCAAAAATACCTTGTAATATCCGTTCTTTATCCTCAAACAAAATTCCAGTTCGACGCATCCAAAAACTAAAATTTGATGCAATTCCTAAAGTTGCTGAAGTACATACAACCGTTGAAAAAGCTTCAAAAATTCCTTTGTGCAATAAAGTAGACATATCAAGCGGAGTTTGATAATAATTTATAAACTTTCCTTTATCTATCCAAAATACTTTGTCAGGATTTTCATCATATCTAATAAAATTACTACAAAATGCAGCAAGAGCCTCTAAACGTCGTAAAATAGTAGTTGCTTCCCAAACAGAATCAACTTTTTTATCTTCATCAGAAATTCCTTTTAATGTATCGCCTATCATTTTACAGATTAAAGCTAAATCTGAAGCAATAAGTCTAAAAATATCAAATAAGTCTGTAAAATCATATCGTGGATTATCAAACACTCTTACAGAATAATTTTTCCCCATCAATTTTTCTGTAACTTCATCAAGTTCTAAAAGATGAGATTCCAATAAACCAATTTGAGAAATCAAATCACCTACACAACTTGGTTCAGTTGAAAGAGTTTCAAGTGAAAAAATCAAACCAGCCTTACTACCTTTTCTAGCACGGTAAATCAAACGAATTTGTTTCATCAAATTAAATCGATTAAAACCTTCAGAAAAAAAGCTTGTTGCTGCATTTTCAATTCCATGAGCTTCATCAAAAATCAATTTTTTATAGGGAGGCAAAACTCCATTAGAGTCAAATCCGTTAGCAAGACGCATTTCAATATCAGCAAAAAGCAAATGATGATTTACAACCAAAATTTGACTTGAAGCGGCTTCCTTTTTTACTTTCATCACATAACATTTATCTTTATGAGGACAAAGTTGACCTCTACAACCATCTGATTCAGAATTTATTCTTTGCCACAAAGATTCAGTTGGCATAAAAGATAAATCTGATTTATCACCACTTTTTGTAGTTTTGAGCCATTCTTTGATATTATCCAATTCTTCTTTTTCTTCAGTGAATAAATCAATTTCGTTAATTGTTTCAAAATATCTACGTAAACAAATATAATTTTGGCGACCTTTTACAAGTAAAGCTTTTATTTTTTTTCCAGTAATTTTTTGAGCAAATGGAATATCTTTTTCAAAAATTTGTTGCTGAAGATTTATAGTTCCAGTGGAAATTACTATTCTTTCCTTATTTTGAACTGACCACAAAATAGCAGGAATCAAATAAGCAAAAGATTTTCCAACACCAGTTCCAGCTTCAAACACAGCGATTTTATCTTCATTAAAAGCATGACAAATTCCCTTTAGTAACTTAATTTGAGAATCTCGTTGTTCAAAATTTTCTGTTAAGCTATCCATAGCTCCACCAGCAGATATCAAACTTGCAAGATTTTCAATATTAAGAGGAGTTACAATATTTTGTGATTCATCATCATTATCAAAAAAATCATTTATTTGAGACATTAATTTCGTACCAATCTATTTTTCGAGTTAAAATCATTAATAAAACAACAATTACAAACAAACCAATACTTCCAATCAATAAAGCATAATCCTCAGCTTGTAAAGTTCCCAAAAGTAAAATATAGGAAACAACTTGAACACATCCAAGCATTAAACCCCATTTTAGTTTTTTGAAAATTGAAGCAGAATAAAAAATTGTGGATAAGGTAACTGCAAAAGATGCTAAGAAATAACTAAATCCAAAAGAAATATGCTCAGAAAATGAAAGCAAAAGTAAATAAAACAAAACATCAGCAAGACCTAAAAGACAATACTGAACTGGATGAATTTTCATTTTGGTAAAAATTTCGCAAATAAAAATTGCCAAAAATGGCACCAATAGAAATAATAAAGCATATTTTATACTTCTAAAAGCTTTTTGATAAGCATCTACTGGTGTAATAAATGAAATTTTTACATATTCAGAAATGCGCATTGTATCAGAAATCCAAGTCTTAGGAAAATTTGTTGTCATTCCAGGAATATTCCACTCAGCAGAAAAACCATCATCAGAAATATTTCTATTTACAGGTAACCATCCACCTGTAAAACTTGGACTCTCCCAATTTGAAGATATTTTAAAAGTATTATTTGTTGCTATCGGCTGAATTTTTAAAAATTCTCCTCCTTGCACATTCATAGTTCCTTTTATAGAAAAATCTTTAGTAAAAAATTCTTTTGGTAATTTGTAGTAAATTGATTTATTAAACGGAGATACCTTATCAAGTTCAACAGATAATTGATTTAAAACTATATTTTCACATTGAAGTTCAGGTAATTTTGTTAAATTTTTTTTGTTTGAAATACCTAAAATAACAACACCTTGCTCATAAATATAATTTTTATTCAAAAACATCTCTGTATAAAAATTTTTAGGATTAAAACTACTTTCAAATGAAAATGAACCATTAAAAACAGGAACTTTATAAATTCCTCTTGTTAAATAATATGTTTCAACATTTCCACTAATATCAAAATTTTCTGGAGATAATAACACATATTTTTTTACTTCTTGCTTAATGACTTTGTCCCCATCTTGTTTTTCAACAAAATCCATGTATGGAAGAGCAATAACAATTCCTTGTAATTCAAGATTTCCACCTAGGGGTTGCAAAATGGATTCTACGGCTTGTTTTTGATAACTCAACCTATCATGCATTAAAGAATCTATAAAACTAATTGGAATTAAAAATAAAAGCAGAAGAATTACAATTAAAAAAGGTTTTGCACCAGTTGTTGAAAAAAAACTTTTGATTTTGTCATTCATAATAATCTACCCCAAAAAAAAAGGCTTAATCCTAAAAAGAATTAAGCCTAAAATTTAGCATCTCCTAGGGGAATTGAACCCCTGTTGTCGGGATGAAAACCCGATGTCCTAACCACTAGACGAAGGAGACATACTGTTGTTCCTTACATTTATGACTATAACAAATATCAGATTTTATGTCAACAAGTTTTGTAAAAAAAAATGAAAATTTTTACATACTCATTTCGAATTTTGATAAAATTTTTGCATGCAATTTTTTAGAATCATCATCATCAAGTCCTAAAGAAATACCCTTTTGCAAATCATTTAATGCAAGTGAATAATTTGAATCATTGTAATAGGCCAACGCCTTTCTGTAATATACATGAGCTTGAAAACCATTTAATTCTAAAGATTTATCAAATGCTTCTAAAGCCTTTTCATTTTGACCTAAAACACTATAAACAATTCCAACATAATAATAAGACCTAAAACTAGAAGGATCGTATTTACAACTACAATTAAAATCTTCAAGAGATTGTTCAAAATTATTCATTGCAAATTTTGCCATTCCACGATGTTTATAAATAACTGATAAAACTATAGCATTGGGAGAAGGTTTTGCTTCAATAATTTTAGTATAAATTTCAACTGCCCTTTCAAGATTTCCTGTATTATGAGCATGAATTGCTTCAAGAATCATATCATCAATTGTACCACGAATATAAGGGGACGCCTGATCAGTAGGACTCCTTTCAATTTTTTGCTCTATTATTTCATCATTTTCTTTATTTTTATCAAAAATAATCCCTCGAGCAATACTATCAGCTTGATCGTAAAAAGTTTCTCTACGACAATCTAACTCTTTATTCAATTTATTTTGATAATCTCGAATTTCCTGAAAAATAATATCTGATAAACTTAAACTTGCATTTAGAGAAGCTAATTTTCGTCGCAAAGGCAAATCAAAAGGAGAAAATTCTGATTTATAAACTAGTTCATGTTCAACTTCAGCCCAAGCATCTTGTAAAATAGTCCTTACTTGAATTTCACAAACAAGCCCCTCAGGGATAGATTCCTTATTTGCTCTAAACTCCTCTGGAAGCTCAATAAGAAAATGAATAGATTCATAACCGAACTCACTAAAAGTACGATCTGCACCCTTTCGTTCAATTTCGATTACATTAAATAATTTTGAAATTTGCTCTTCAACGGTTTTTAAGTCCTCTAAAAAAGCACAAATAACACGAATTCCAAGTAAATCTGTTAAAGTTGGTAAACTTTGCTTTCCTAAAGATTTTGGTCGTACCCGTAATAATTTCTTATAATAACTACCAAAATCTTTAATTCGAGTTTTAAAAGTTGGCATTGAAGCTAATTTCAAATTCTTTTTTAATTTTTGCTCAACACTAAACAAAATCGCTGTGAGAACAGGCCTATATGAATCATAAGCCAATTGTAAATTATCTTTATTTGGTATTATAAGTTCTGTATCCATTAACTTTATTTTAACATTAAAACCACAATAAAGCAAATAAAAAAGGCTATTCAACATTGATTATTAAAACCAACTGAACAGCCTTTCTTATTTTAATAGATTTCTATCAAATACTACAGATTATTCTGCATCTTCAAGTGAAGATGTAAAAGCTTCTTCTGTAGCCATTTTTTGTTTTTCAAGGAATCTTTCAACTTGGTGTACACCAAAACGACTCATTTCTGCGTTCTGTTTTGCTGCTTCTTTTTTACCAATGATTCCCCATAAATCTTCGTCTGCGATATCTCTTTCTGATGTAAGAACTGATTTATCATAGATAACTTTTACATCTTTGAAATATCCAATGAAGTCATTTCCATCGTGCATAGCATCACGAGTAATTTGGAAACCTGTGAATTTTACAAATGGCAATCCACGTGGATAGATTGGTACAAGACGAAGTTCTCTGTTTCTAACTTCTGTAATATACTGTGGATTATTCCACTGTAATTCTTTCCATCCATCAAATCCAAGATATCCCATGAAGTATCTTCTTTCGATGTTGTCATTGTCTTTGAGAAGAACATAAAGTCCGTGAGGAAAGTTCATACCCATTGTTGTAACAGAAATTGATTTTAATGTTCCAACATTTTTTACAACACCGTAACCATCTTCAAATCTTGTTTTTCCACTTGCTTTTTCTTCATCAGTTTGTGGTTGAATATTACCATTTTCATCTGCTGTAGCCATTGGTTCGTATGCAGGAATTTCAAAAGCTGGAGTAATACGAGCATTTGAGTTTACAGCATATGATGGGAATAAAATTCTTACACCCATTACATCTTTACCAGCAAATGGAACTTTTGCTGAATCACGAACTGGAGCAGAAACAACAGTTGATGTTGTTAAACTGTTAATATTTCTTGCTGAAGAGTTAAGTTCAACTTCCCAGTTTGGCATAGCAAGAGAAGTTTTCATTAAATCTTTTTGTTCATCAGTGAAAGTTGCACCAGCAGTTACACTGAAATCCATTACTGTTCGTCCATTTTGAGTAGGATTTCCATTTTCATCTGCCACAATATCTGGCTCCATCAATGTGAAGTCGATAAGTACTGCTTCATCTGCAAATGCTAATGATCCAACTAGGAGGAACGCCATTACTACTAAAATGAAAGTTCTTTTCATTCAAAGCTCCTTTTATACACGTTATGTAGCCCTGTATAAACAAGTATATCAATGTTAAAAATTTTGTCAACGCTTTTTTTCTCGATTAACAAATTTTTTTTCAATCATCAAATATTTTTCTACCGTCGATGTATATATTTATTGTATCAATATTTCTGAAATTTCTAAAGATATTTTTTTTAAAAATTTCAGCTCCTTCCCTACTTGTTGACACTTTTTCGTTAGTAAAAAGTGCCTCTGCGGATAAATCCACATAAAGAACTTTATCTTGTACAAAGCATGTGTTAAGTTTAGTATCTCTAGGATAAACAAGCTTATATCGCTCACCTATTGGACCTAACAAAAGCTCTGATATATAAAGTTCCACATTATCTATATATTTATTTCTTGGATAATATCTATTTTCGGCAAACAAACCATCTTTATCAAGACTCTCGAAAAGAAAAACTCTTCGATGTGCATATCCTTGAATAAAAAAGAATGTCAAAGAAAACAAAAATATTACCAACAAAGAAAAAAAGATAACTTTTGTTCCTGTATTTACTCTTGTTAATTTTTTAACTGTTTCTGAAATATTTAAATTTTTCATTGTGAAATTGTAAATCCTCTTGATTGTTCAAAATGTGTTACAAATGAACTAACTCCATTATATATCCCTAATGCTAGTTTACGCAAGTAGTTTTGATCAGATAAAAGCAAAGCTTCTTCTGGATTTGAAACAAAACCTACTTCAACTAAAACACTAGGCATATTTGCATTTCGTACAACGAACCACTCTTCTTCTTTTAATCCCCTACTTTTTGTTAAATCCCCAACTTGCTTTTTTAATCCGTCATCAATGAATTTTGCAATTAAAATACTTTCGGTTGTAAATTCTTCTTCAAGCATAGAATTTAAAATCGGTAAAATATCAGCATCAACTTCATTTTCTTTTAGAATACTTCTCCTGTAGCCTGGACTCAAATACCAAGTTTCAAAACCTTTCGCTTTTTTATCAAAAGCAGAATTTGCATGAATCGAAACAAAAACAATAGCTTCATTTTCTGCTAATTCTACAGAATTGGCTATTTCAACTCGTTGTTCTAAAGTTAAATAAACATCAGTTGAACGAGTCATCAATATTTTTTTATCTGGATACTTTGATTTTAAAGCATTATTTAACCCTTGCGCAACAGTTAATACAATATCTTTTTCGTTTAACTGAATTTTTTTGCCATCTTTTGTTACAGAACCAACTGTTCCAGGGTCTTTTCCTCCATGACCAGCATCAATTAAAATTGCTCCAATTTTGAAAGAAGAATCATTCACTGGTGTTAAAAACAGATTTTGCGCGCTTTCTACTAATTTTTGAGAAATATATATCTTATCATTTTGTAAAATTGGAGGTTCTGTTATGGAAAAATCTCTAAAGTTAAAAACAACAATTTCTTGATTTAATGCAAAAGAAAGTGAATTTCCGTTTTTTTCTAAAATACCAGAACTGGTAATTGGATCCCAGAATAAACTTGCGCCAAGATTTTCACTTGCTTCAACTAAGGAAATATATCCATTTTTAACAAGATTTTCGTTATTTAAAATATTTTCATCTGCACCAAAAACAAAACTATTTGAGAAAATTAAAAATATTGATAAAAGAAAAACAAATAGTTTATTCTTCATTATTCGAAATAACTCCATCTAAATTACTATCGTAAAAATACAAAGCACCTTGTATTCCACCTCGTAATAAATATTTCCAAAATTTTTTAGTATTGTGAACTTCTGAAACTTTACAATTTGTGATTTTTTCAAAAAGTTCTACAGTATCTTTTATCGTACGATAATTCCAATCTCTTAAGGACGAAACTTCAATTTTTGAATTCATTTTTTCGATATTTTCAAAATCAAAATCTATATTGAAAGCTGAAGGGGGAAATTCAGTTTGTAAATCTTGTTCCAAAAATTCTTGCGTGATTGGATTTTTCTGTTCAAGGCGCAAAACGATATTTTTGATAATATTTTCGCCTTCTTGAATCGCATCTTCTCGATTTTCTGACAAAGTGATGATATTTCCACATTTTTCAACATTGTTTACAGGAAATTTTACATCATCACCTTCATTACAACGAATAAAAACGTCTTTCAAAACCGAATTTTTATCCAAAACTTCTGGAATTCCAAAGATTTTTTTTACTTTTCCAGGAATTGAAATCCAAGCCCGTTCTGCACACACTTTTGGAATTTTGCAATTTTTTATCAAGTATGTATTTTTGAAAAATAATCTTTTTTGCAAAACTTCAACTTGAGAATTACAAATATTTAATTTTTCGCCTAAAGCAAGTAAAATTCCTTGTTTTGTTAAATTTATGTCAGAAGAATATGGGAAAGTCCAACCTGACATATATCCACCAGAAAGCCGAGCAGCAATTTCGCCAATCATCACACCTTTGGAAGTGAGTTTTACATCACCTTTAGCGGCTCCACAAGTTAAACCAAGAGATTTTACGCCTTTGGCAAATTCACTTACAACATCCAAAAAGTCTGGATAAAGCAAGTCTGTAGGCATTGTATGCCCCATTTCGATAAAATAAGGTGGATAAAAAATATGTCTATCTGCAAAACCTGTAATCAAAAGTTCATTTTTGTAAACTAAGGCATCGATAGAAAATTCTTTTCCGTCCATAAATTCTTCTAAAATGGCTCTTCCTGAACGAGAATTTTTTATACTGTCTTTTACAGCCTCGATAAAATTTTCATTATCATCAATATTTTCGATTTTTTTACAACCTCTAGCCCCCATATTATCGCAAGGTTTTATAACTAAAGATTCATTTAATGAAAATCCGTTGGAAAGCAAGAAATTTTTGCAATCATTTTGAATTTTTGGTAAATCATTTTCTGTTAAAACAACAAAGTTTGGTGAATTTACCTTATGTTTTTTGAAACAACTTCGCATCAAAGCTTTATCACTTGCGTTACAAGCACTTTGATAAGAATGTCCAGGTAAACCTAAATTTTCTGTGATATAAGCTACGGATTTTGAAAAATCAGTTCCTGCTGTAAAAACTCCAGATAAACCTTCTGTTTTGTGAATTTGTTTTGCATAAGACAAAAGTTTTTCTTCATCTTTTAAATCGATTTGCTCAAAAACATCAGCAAGAGGAACACAAAGCGCTTTAGGATTTCCATCAACAACAAAAACTTTACAACCAAGTTCTTTTGCACTTTGAATTGCAGGTTTTTGTAAAAGAGAAGCACCTAAAATTAAAATATTTTTATTTTTTGATTGCATAGATTTCAAATGTATCACCTAGAGAAAATAATTTAGAATGAAGTTCAAATAATTTGAACACAAAAGTTCCTTTTTGTACATTATGTTTTTTTACAAAAGGATATCGTTCTGGATGAATTCCTGTAGAAACAACTTTTACAGTTTTAAATCCATATTTTTTTAAGATTTTTTTTGCAATTTTTGGGTTCCAAATTGAAAAATGGTCAGAAGGACTTTGCTTGTAAAAGGATTCAGTATTATATTTTCCAGAAACACCAGAATTTGAAGGAGTTGCAAAAGCAAAAATTCCTTTTTTATCAAGTAAAGATGAACTTATAGATAAAACTTCATCTAAATTTTCAAAATGTTCGATAACATACCACATTGTAACGGCATTAAAATTTGAAAATTCAGTTGGCAAATTTTCTACGGGGAATTTTGAACAAATTGCGTTAAAATTCAATTTGTTTTTTACATAATCAACAGCGTCGCTAGATGGCTCAATTCCAAAAGGAAGCCAACCTAAATCTGAAGAAGCGCTTAGATAAGGTCCGTAAGCACAACCAATATCCAAAACCTTGCCCTTTTTTGATAAATCTTTTTGAGTTTTTCTAAAAATTTTATCAACAATTTGATGACGACGCAAAGAATTTTCTTTTATTGAATTAAAATCTTCAAGATAAGTTTTTCCATATTGATTTTTATATTCTTGACCAAAATAATTAGCATTGTAAACTGTTTTTTCCACATTTTCAAAACTGATATAATCAAGATTACAAACTTTACATCGTCGAATTGTTTTGATTTTATCCCGACTGATGATTTTATCATTGTAAATTTGATTTTTTAAATTACAAATTGGACAGTGCATCAATTTTTTTTCTGATAAATCTCTAATACACAAAGAAAGTTCCTTGTTAGAATCTAATTTTTCAAAATTATTCTTTTTTAGTTTACTAATAAATTCAGAATCCTTTTTTTGAATAAGATTTTCAATTTCAACTTTCAAGTTACTTTCTGAAATTCCATGAGAAAGATTTGTCAATCCCATTTTTTTCGAAAGTTTTTTATGCAAAGAACTTGGTGCAAAAGTAAAAACTAAACAATTTGAAGATACAGCTTCAAAAGCAGAAAATCCGTAATGAGTAAAAACTAAATCATATTCACAGAATTTATCTTTTAGATTTGCAATTGATGATTTTGCACAAATTTTTGAAGAAAATTCACTTTCTAAAATTAATTTATTTGAAGTAACTATCGTAATGGTAAAATCAGAATTTTTTTCAGAAAGTAAAATATTTTCAATTTTTTGTGCAAGTTTTAAGGCAAAAAGTGATTTATCCATTCCACCAAAAACGATAATCACATTTTTTATATCCTTAATTGATTTTACAGAACTTTCTTTTTGATTTTTTGGCAAAGGAATATAATCGTAATTTGAAAAATTGATATTTTTTTCCTTAATTGCCGAAGGAATAATATTTAACGAATAAGAAATTTTTTGTAAAATCTTTTCGTTTGAACCTTCATCAATACTGATAACA
Source organism: Treponemataceae bacterium (assembly GCA_036307825.1). GTDB lineage: Bacteria > Spirochaetota > Spirochaetia > Treponematales > Treponemataceae > RGIG9060. The sequence continues at coordinate 37,755 of JAXJWW010000016.1, forward strand.
TTTCCAAATTCTGAAAAATAATTTATTTCTGTCTTATTTGTTTTAAAATTATCTAAAACAATCAAAGAATAAAAATCTTTTGGAAATTCATCTTTTACAATTTGGTCGCTTGTAATTAAACCTTGCAAAATATATCCATTTACAATTGTTTCTAAAATTTCATAATTTCTTGAATTTTTTGTTTTGGGAAAATAAATATCAGCACAAAGTAAAGATGCAAGTTCTAAACATCGCTTTAAATGTCCACTTCCATGACTTCCATCGATATTTGGAACGAACAATATCGGATATTTTACAGATTTTGAATTACAAGCATCAATTACAACTTGAGAATCTAAAGGTTTTTCTAAAACAGACAAATTATTTTGAAGTTTTACATAATTGATAATTGTCTTTGCTCTAAAAAAATCTTGAAAAGTATCAACAGTTGTTCTCAATTCTGGATAATTCCACATCTCTGGAGCTGGTTCAAAAACGCAATTATATCTATCTTTATGATTATAAAGTGCTGGACCTACATGTTCGTGGTCATAAGGAGAAGATGTGTAATTTACGGATTCTAACAAAGACAAAGTTTTTAAGATTTCTACTCCACTTCCGTGAGGTAAACCAGTCCAAGTAAAATAATCAATTTTAAAATTTTTATCTCGTAGTAAACCGTATTTTACTTTTTCTTCATAAGAATCAATCATTTTTGAAGCACAATCGTAAAATAAAAACGGATTATCAGCAGTTGCCCTTACAATAATATCTGGAAAATTCTGAATTTCTGTATTTTCAATAAAACGAACAAAAGAACAAAATCTATCAAGCACATCAAATTCACTTCCTGCAAAAAGATTCCAACCACATTTTTCCACAATAGGTTTTAATTTTTCTGCAGAAGCAAAATCTGTAAGAACATAATATAAACAAGCATCTACATTTTTCATTGAGTTTAAAACATATTCAAGAATAGTTTTTTCATCAATTTTTTTTAGAGCCTTATTTTTTAATCTAGTTGAACCAAGTCTACATTGAACAACAACTGCTTTTTTTATCATCATAAAGATTCCCAATTTTCAGTTAAAGTTTTTATATCCATTTTAAAATGATAAGCATTTTTTGAAACCCATTTTCTTACTATTTTGAATTCTTTCATTGCACTTGAAAAAGACAACGATGAGCGTCTATGAAATTGAAAAAAGTATGTTAATGGAATATATGCATAATCTCTTTTATAAACTGGAGCAATATTTTTCAAATAAAATCTAAAATAACTATTATCAATAGTGGTATCCATAACAGGTTCTGACATTTCATAACTAAATTTAAAAATTGGAGAACTGATAATTTTTTCATTTCTGAGCCAAGTTCTAATTGAAAAATCCAAATTTTGCCAATACGGAGATTTTATTGTTGAATCAAAACCACCAATATTGATGAACTTTTCCTTATTGTACACTCCAACAAAATCAAATGGAAAAAGAGTGAAAGTGTTATCGTAAATAACTTGACTTGGAATTATTTCAAAAGAACCTTTTTCAATACGAGGCTTCATTTGAACAGGAATACTTTGCATAACAGAATTTGTAAAAACTGGACAATAACAAGCACAATTTGATGCAAGAATTTTATTTACAAGAAAATCATTAAAAACTTGATTTTTTAGAACAAAATCATCCCAAATAACAAGCAAAAATTCACTTTTACATTCTGCCATTCCTAAATTTATCATATCCCCAACTGTATATTTTTCAGTTGGAACAATAAATTTTATCTGAGGAAATTTTTTAACATATTTTTCTAGTTTAAAATTATCTTTTGTAGTTTCAATTGTTATTACACTTTCAAATCCAGAATTTAGTAAAGTTTCTAAAGTTTGCTCTTTGTAACTTCCCGGGTTTCTGCTAAGTAACAAAACTGAAATTGGAAACTTAATGGAATTTATTTTTTCCTTTCCACCTAAAATCATACAACTAGGTAATTTTTCATCAAAAGTTAAAGGTATAGTATTCATCGCATTTCTCACAAAGTGAAGTTAAATTTCCTTTTACATATTCTTCTAAAAATGATTTTCGTTTTTGCCAAATTACTTCTAAACTTTCAGAAAAAACATTTCCTTGACTACCTGATAACAACTCTTCTCTACAAATGGATACATCTCCATTTAGCAAAATAACAAAATCTCTTCTTAAATGCCAACAAGGATTTCTTGTAATCGGAGTTAAATCTGCAGTTTTTTTATCTTCAAGATAACCTGCAAACCAATCATATTTTTGAATAATAAGTTTTTCATTGTTTTTTTCTTTCCAAAATCGGTAGAAAGTTTCTAAAGAATCTTCATTTTCTTGTAATCGCATAAATTGCGGATAAACACAATTTTCAAAAAGTGAAGATAACTTCAAAACACTGGCACAAACATCTTCAAAACTTGATGAATTACCATGTATTTTTTCGTAAGAAACTTGATTACAAGCATCAACTGAAACTATCCAGTAAATTTTTTCTTTGCCGTTTGTTCTTTCTGGTGAATTTTTTACAATTTCAGAAATTTTTTGAAGTTTTTCATCTGATAAATTTAATTGAGAAAGTTCTATCAAAACAGAAAGTCCTGAATAAGACAAAACTTTTTCGATAAATTTTTCAAATTGAGGATGTAAAGTTGCTTCTCCCCATAAAGACAAACTAATAACCGCTTCTGAAGAAAATTCTACAATTTTATCAATTAAGTTAGAAAAATTTTCTAAGCTCATAAAATCTGAAGTTTTACAAGGAAGAACAGAATATTTTTTTTCAAAACATTTTGGATAAGGACAGTAACTACAAGTTGACTTACAAGAACTTGCAATTTGAATATTATAAAAAGTTGGTAAAACTTGAAGAAGCTCTATACAATTTTTTGAGTCAGAACAAATTTGTTCAATATCGTAGTCATGTAAATTTGATTTCCCTTCAAAAAATAACTTTGCAAAATTTTTACACAAATTAAAATTATTTTTTGAATCACAAAAAAACTCAAAACGATTTTCTCTAAAATCTTGGTCAGAAAGGATTGTTTCAATTTCAAAAGAATTTATATCTGTTTTAATAAGTTCAAAAATTGAATCTCGCTTTACAAATTGCTTTCCAACAGTTACTGATTTTAAAACTGTTCCATCTGAAGAATTTTCCAAGTTACAAAGGGAATCTAAAATCTTTACAGTTCCCGGATGAAGAATTTCAGGTGTTAGTCCAGCTGGATATCCGTCAGCAAAACAATATTCAGCTAAACTTTCTGTGTGTAAATCTAAAAGTTTCTTTGTAATTTCTGTGTTATAAAAAGGTGAATCTGCATGTCCGTAAACGATATTATCATAATCTTCAGAATCAACTTTAATTTGAGAAATTAAATCTTTTACTTTCCAACTTGATTTTACGCAAATTTTTACAAAATCTTTTTTTTCAGAATAAAATTTTTCAATTAAGTTTACAAAAGTTGATTTTTCTTCTTCAGAATCAACATAAATTGCTAAACCTGCAAAATCAGAAACAGAAAAAGCCCAACTAAGAGCAAATTCAAAACAAGTTTTATTTTCAACAAAATCTTTACCAGCGTATTCAGAAACTGAACCAGCATACAAAATAACTAAATTCTTCATAATCTAATTATCGGAAAAAAAATTTTACTCTAAACAAGAATGATACTACATTTTAAAATCTAATTATGATATAATATAAAATTATGACAGTTTCAGAGCTTACAGACTTAATTAAAGAAATCCTCGAAAGTTCATTTCCTGACTTAACAATCGAAGGTGAAATTTCAAATTATCGACCTTCAAGTACAGGTCATGTTTATTTCACACTAAAAGATGACAAAGCCTCAATTTCGGCAGTAATGTTCAAAACTCGTTCAAAGAATTTGACTTTTAATCCACAAGACGGAATGAAAGTAAAAGTTATAGGAAGTTTATCTGTTTATGCGCAACGAGGT